>JBBQQV010000235.1:0-5328 GCA_038215505.1 Lysobacterales bacterium | reverse complement strand
ATTGACTTGCGCCCGCAGCTACGCGGGCTGCGTATCGTGGCAAAGCTGCCGCCGGCGGCTGGGCCGCTGGGTCAGAACGCCAGCCGGCAACGCGGCCAAGGTCTGGAGTTTTCCCAGTACCGCGCCTACGAGCCGGGCGATGAGCCACGCCACATCGATTGGAAACTGTTTGCGCGATCAGATCGCTATTTCGTCCGCGAAGCCGAGAGCGAGGCCGGATTGGCGATTTGGGTGGTGGTCGATTGCAGTGCTTCGATGGCGCAAGCCGATCTGGCAACGCCGAGCAAAGACAAGCTCAGTGTCGCGCGCACCTTGGCGGCGGCAACCATCGATATTGCCCTGCGCGAAGGTGACCGCTTTGGCGTGTTGCTGCTCGCTGCGGGCCAGCCGACCTGGGTCGCTTCGGCGCGCGGTCCGCGTCATCGCGACCGCTGCGTGTTGGCGTTGAAGCATGCACAGGCGCAAGGCGAGTGGCCTGCGCTCACCAGCCTGCAGCGTGCGTGGGAAAGGATTGAACCGGCCGCCGTGGTGGTGCTCATCAGTGATGGTTTTGATTCCCGGAGCAGCGAGTTCGGCCTGCAGTTGGCCGCCACCCGACGCGACGTGCGCAGCATTGCGCTGACCGCAGTCGACGAACGCGATTTCGGATTTCGCGGTGCATTCGTGTTTGAGGATCCCGAGACCGGCGCGCGGATGGCGGCCGATGGCGCAGCCGCAGGTGCCGACTTCCGGCAGCGCTTTGCCGCTGCTCGGCTTCAGTTGGCAGAGCGGTTGGCGACCGGTGGCGTGCGCCATGTCGAGCACGCACTCGATCAATCATTGGCGATGACGCTGGCTCAGGCGCTGGGTGCCGAGCGAGCGGCGCGTCGGTTTCGATGAGTCAGCTGTGATGAGTCAGCTGTGATGAGTCAGCTTTGATGAGTGTCGTATGGGCTTGGCCCATCGGACTCGCGGCGTTTGTCGCTGTGTTGCTGCCGATCTGGCTGCATCTCGACCGCCGCCGCCGCATGCGCGTGCTGCGCTTTGCAGCGATGCGTTTTATCGGCGCGGCGCACCCGCCGCAGCGCACCTGGCGGCTGCTCGAATGGCTGCTGCTGGCGCTGCGCGTGCTGCTGCTCGTGGCGGTGGTCATCTGGCTGGCGCAGCCAACGTGGGTGGGCGAGTGGCGCGCGCCGCAGCGCGTGTTGGCGGTGGTTCCGGGAATGCCGGACTCGCTGATTGGTTTGTATGCGGATGGAATTGACCGAGCGGTCTGGTTGAACAGCACGCTGGCTGAGATCGATCTTGCCAAGCGGGATGTTGCGAACACAGATCCTTCCAACTTGCATCCTTCCAACTTGCATCCTTCCAACTTGGAGCTGGCCCGCACCCTGCCAGTTAGCCATTTGGATCAGCCACCGTTTGCCAGCCTGCTGCGTCAATTGGACGCTCAGCTAGCTCCTCGCGATGAATTGCGGGTGCTGCTGGGTGAGCAGGTCAGTGGTCTGGATGCGCAAGCAATCGGACTTTCACGCGAGGTGGAATGGAAGATTGCAGGCACTAACCTTCCTGCGGAAAGCGAGCCATCGACGACTGCAGAATCGCCGCTGAAACGGACCTTGGCGATTCGTTATGAGGCCGCCGATGCGCCCGCGCTGCGTTGGCTGCGGGCCGCCATCGATGCCTGGGCCAGCGATGCTGCCATGCAAGTCACGCGTGACGATCAGCCTGCCGCAGCGGCCTTGCCAGGCCAAGTGGATGCCTTGATCTGGGTGGGTGACGAACCCACGGCGGCGGCAAAGGCATCGCTGATCGCTGGCGGACGGCTGCTCCACCTGCGCTCACGAAATCTGCGTACTGAGGAAACTGAATCCACGGCGGATGGTCTCGAGGTCACGTGGCCGGGCCACATCCAGCGCGTCGGCCTCGGCCAAAAGACCACGTTGAGCACGCGCTTTGAGCCGCGCGAAATGCCGATTCTGCACTCGCCCGAGTTTCCGGCCGCGCTGTTTGCCGCGCTGTTCGGTGAGCCGCCAGCGCCGACCCGAGCCTATGCGTCGCTGATCGAGCCTGTGCGGATCACCGCGCAATCCGACCCCAGCACTACGCCGCTGCGGTCGTGGTTAGGTTGGTTGATCGCGAGCTTGTTCCTGCTGGAACGCGCGTTCGCCAGTGGCCGCCGCCTGCGGGGCGTGCGATGACACGGGCGGCCGCTTTGCAAACCATCCAACGCCGCGTGCAATGGCGTGACGTGCTGATCGAATTGACGCGTTGGCTACCTTGGCTGCTGGTCGCGAGTTATCTGGCGCATCGTTTGGCAGCGCCAATGACAAGCGCGGTGGTCGGCTTGCTCGGGCTTGGTGTGCTGGCGGTACGGCTGCGGCAGGTGTGGCAGCGAATTGATCGCGGCTGGCTGATTCGTGCGCTCGACCAGAACCAGCGTGGCTTGGATGACAGCAGCGATCTGTTGTTTGCCGATCCGGCAACGCTGTCGTCGCTGCAACGCCTGCAGCAAGCGCGGGTGAGCCAGCAGCTTTTGCAATCACGCACGTTGGATCTGAGCGCGCCGTGGCCTTGGAAGCGGCTGCTTGGCGGGCTGATTGCCGCAAGTTTGTGGGCAGTCGTGTTGTTGTTATGGCAACCGCTGACGCCAACCGCGACCTCGTTGCCCACACCGCCCGCTGCAACAATCATAGAAGCGGCACCGGTGCAGGCGCTGACTGCCAGCCTCAGCATCACGCCGCCCGCGTATACCGCGCTGCCCGCGCGCAATAGTGAGCAGCTGGATGTGCAGGTGGCGCAAGACAGCCAACTTGCTTGGTCACTGCAATTTGCCATCCAGCCCACGGCCGCACGCTTGCGTCTGCTCAACGGTGAGACGTTGGCCTTGCAGGCGGACGATGGGCAATGGCGCGGCACGCGCCGATTCAGTGCGTCTACCGTGTATCGCATCGAGTTTGAGGGTGCGCCAGCGTTGCCGGCGAGCCCGCCGCATACCATTGAAGTGCAGCCAGACCGCGCGCCGCAGTTGCTGATTTCTGAGCCGCAGAACACCTTGACCGTGCTCGATGCCGCCGCCCGCAGCTGGCAGTTCAAATTTCTCGCCAGCGACGACCACGGCCTTGGCGAAGCGGAGTTGCAGCTTACCCACGCGCAAGGCGACGGCGAACAAGTGACGGTGAGTGAGCGGCGGATCCGCTTGCGCGGCAGTGGCGATGCCCAACGTGTGCAATACGCGCAGCGTCTGGATCTGCTGGCCTTGGGCTTCGCGCAGGGCGATGACCTGATTGCCCGCATCGAGGTGCATGATCGCCGCCAGCCAACGCCCAACCTCACCCGCAGCGCCAGCTTCATCTTGCGTTGGCCGGCCGAGCGCAGCAGCGAGGGCACAGGTGTTGAAGGCTTGGTGCAAAAGACCCTGCCGGCGTATTTCCGCAGTCAACGGCAAATCATCATCGATACCGAAACCCTGATTGCGGAAAAGCCGCGACTGCAGCCCGATATCGCATTGGCGCGCGCCGATGTCATTGCTGTCGATCAGCGCATCCTGCGTTTGCGCTATGGCCAGTTCCTGGGCGAGGAAGCCGAAGAGATTGGCGACGAGCACGGCCATGAAGACGGCGCTCATGATGGCGAGGAGGAACCCGCGTTTGGCAATGCGGCTGATCTGATCGCAGCGTTTGGTCACGGCCATGACATCGCCGAAGCCGCGACCCTGCTGGATCCAGCAACCCGCGAGTTGCTGCGCGCCGCACTGGGCGAGATGTGGCAAGCCGAATTGCAGCTGCGCGTGGGCAATCCGGTGGCGGCCTTGCCGTTCGAGAACCGCGCACTCGAGTTCATCAAACGTTTCCAGCAAGCTGGGCGCATTTACCTCGCGCGGGTGGGCTTGGAACTGCCCGCACTGGATGCGACGCGACGACTGAGCGGCGAGCGCGGCAATCGCGCGCGCACGCCCGATCCGTTGGCCGCGAATGCCGATGCATCGCCGCCCGAGCGCACCTGGCTTGCACTCCAAGCCGATGACGAGTTGCCGCTGCCTGCGTTGTTGGCGTGGCTGCAAGCGCAGCCCGATGATGGCGATGATCAGCTTGCCTTGCTGGCAGACATCGATGCCTTGCAACAGGCACCTGCTTGCGTGGACTGTCGCCGGCGTTTGGCCAACGCGCTGTGGCCGTTGCTGACACCGCCTGCCAATGCGCCGATCTTGCGGCCGCGTCTTGATCAGGTCGGTCGCGACTATCTCGATGCGATCGCGCCAGCAGAGCCTACGCCGTGAGTAGCGCGTTCGAGGTCGACTGGATCGTGCTTGCGCTGGTACTGCTGGCCGCTGTGATCGCGATGATCGGCGTGCTGAAGAACGCCCCCGTTTCGCGCAGTGGTCTGATCGCTCTGCAGCTGCTGTGCGCCCCTTTGTTGCTGACGGCGTTGCTGCTGCGTGATACGCCATTGACTGGCAGCATGCTCGTGCTGACGGCCGGAGCGACGCGCGCGGATATCGCCAAGCTGGCAGCGGCCGAGCCGTCGTCAAACGACGACATTGCCTTATTGCCGCCGCTCATTGCTTTGGGTGGTGTCGATCTCGACCTTGATGAGGTTGAACGCGCGCCCGATCTGGCGACTGCGTTGCGTCGCTATCCGGGCATCAGCCACGTGCATGTGCTCGGCCACGGGCTGGACGCGCATGATCGCGACGCGCTGGGTGCTCGCGAGTTGAGTTTCGATCCAGCTTCCGACCTTTACGCAAAAGATTCAGACGCAACAGACGCAACAGACGCAAACGCAACGGCGGCTGTCGTCGAATGGGAGCTGCCAACTGCGGTCAACGCCGGCGCGGTTTGGCGTCTTCGCGGGCGCGTTCGCGGCAAGCTCAGCACCATTGAACTGCGTGATCCCGCCGACGCCCTCGAAGCAACCACCACGCCTGCTGCCGACGGTAGTTTCGAACTGCTGGGAATAGCGCGTGCAATGGGGACTGTGCAGTTCTCACTGCGCCTTCGCGATGGCGAAACCACGCTGCAGACGCTGCCGGTGCCGATCCATGCGACGACGGCACCCCCAGTGCGCGCGTTGTTGCTGGCGGCCGTGCCTTCGCCCGAACTGAAGTATCTGCGCCGCTGGGCCAGCGACGCGGGTATCGAGCTGGACAGTCGCATCACCCTCGCGCCCGGACTTACCCAAGCGCGCAACGTCGCGGCCATTGATGCCGCGATGTTGGCAAAGCTTGACCTGCTCATCGTCGACGAACGCAGCTGGCCACAGCTTGCTCGCCAAGCGACGGCCTTGCGCGAGGCAATCAGCAAAGGCTTGGGAATATTGATTCGCATCACCGGGCCGGTGCCGGCGGCC
>JBBQQV010000234.1:0-5338 GCA_038215505.1 Lysobacterales bacterium | reverse complement strand
GCGCATCCAGCAGCTTGGCCTTGAGTAACGACAGGGCGCGGGCACGGTTTTTGTGCTGACTGCGTTCGTCTTGGCATTCAACGATCATGCCGCTGGGAAGATGCGTCATGCGGATCGCCGAATCGGTCTTGTTGACGTGCTGACCGCCCGCGCCGGACGCGCGAAACGTGTCGACTTTGAGATCATTCGGATTGATCTCGATGTCATCGATCTCATCGAGTTCGGGGAGGATCGCGACCGTCGCCGCCGAGGTGTGGATGCGTCCTTGGGATTCGGTCGCCGGCACGCGCTGCACGCGATGCGTTCCTGACTCGAATTTGAGTTTCGAGAATGCCCCGGCACCTTCAACGCGGGCGATGATTTCCTTGAAACCGCCATGCTCGCCATCGCTGGCTGAGACCGTTTCCACGCTCCAGCGTTGGCGCTCGGCAAAACGCGCATACATGCGAAACAGGTCTCCCGCAAAGATGGCGGCTTCGTCACCGCCGGTGCCGGCGCGAATTTCCAAGAACAAGTTCGCCTGATCGCGCGAATCCGTTGGCAGCAGCAGCAAGCGCAGCGATTTGGCCAGCTCGTCCAAGCGTTGCTCTTGCGCATCGATCTCGGCTTCCGCCAATTCACCAAGCTCAGGGTCTGAGCGCATGGCTTTGGCGGACGCGAGATCCTCCAACGCACGGTCCAACGCATGCAGCTGACTGCGCACCGGCTCCAATTGCGCGTACTCGCGGCTCAAGTCACGAAAGCGCGCATTGTCGGCCGAAGCAGTGGGCTCGGCGAGCATGCGCGCGACTTCCTCGTGTCGCTCAACCAAGGACTCAAGTTTGCGGCGGATGCTGGGGCTCAAGCTCATTGGAGGAGGGCGTTTGGGTGATCGGAAAAGGGTACTTGGATTGGCCTGCTTGCCAGCGTTGAATTCAAACAGGGGCTGAAACGACCCGCGCTTGAAACTGCAGCTTTCTCTAAGGCTCTCACTTCAGTTCCCAAGGATCTGCGTTCAAAGGATCAGTGGATGGCTGGTCGGCATCTGTGCGATTGGTATGAAACAGACGCTCCGCGGCGCGCAACAGTTCAGCGTCTCCGCGCAACGCGGCAGCGCGCAAATTGGCGCTTGGCGTGTGCAGCAGCTTGTTGGTCAAGGTATGCGCCAGATAGTCCAAAGCCTGCTCGGGCGAGCGGCCCTGAGCGAGCAGAGCGCGAGCACGCAACAAAACGGCATCGCGCTCAGCCTCGCCGCGACGCCGCAGCTCGCGCAGCGCATCAATGCGATCACTGGCCTGCCACCAGGCCAAAAAATGCTCGACCTGCAGCTCAATGATCGCCTCAGCCTGCTCGGCCGCCTCGCGACGTGAGCGGCGGTTCTCGGCGATGCTGCGGTCGAGATCGTCGACGGTATACAGATAGACGTTGTCCAAGTCCGCCACCGCCGCCTCAATGTCGCGCGGTACTGCCAAGTCAAGCAGGAACACCGGTCGCTGCTTACGCAGCTTCAATGCGTTGCGGACCGACGTGACGCTGAGCACGGGTTCGCGGCTGGCGGTGGCAGAAATCACGATGTCGGCTTCACACAGGTGTCGATCAAGCTCTTCCAGTGGCAGCGCGTAACCCCCAAAGCGCGAGGCCAAAGCTTGCGCATGCGACAGCGTGCGATTGGCGACCAGCAACCGACGGACGCGCTGATCCAGCAAGTGGCGACCGGCCAGTTCGATGGTGTCGCCTGCGCCGATGAGCAGCACCGTCGCCCGGTCCAGCTCGGCAAATACCTGCTGGGCGAGTTTGACCGCAGCAAACGCGACAGACACTGGATGCGCGCCGATCTGGGTGTCGGTACGGACCCGCTTGGCGACCGCAAATGCATTCTGAAACAAGCGGTCCAGCGGTGTCTTCAACGCGTTGGCGCGGCGCGCCAATTGATACGCTGACTTGACCTGGCCCAAGACTTGCGGCTCGCCCAAAATCAGTGAGTCGAGACCCGTGGCGACCCGGAACAAGTGCCTCACGGCGTCGCCGTCGGTGTGGCAATACAAATAAGCCCGCAATTGCTCGACGGGCATGTGGTGATGCTCAGCCAGCCAAATTTCCGGCAGGTGTGCCGCCGCAGCATCCACCGTGCAGTAAACCTCGGTGCGGTTGCAGGTGGAGAGCACAGCGGCCTCGCCTACACCGGCGCAGGTGAGCAATTCTGCCAAGGCCGCCGGAATCGCTTCCTCGGCAAAGGCAACGCGCTCACGCATCGCTACTGGCGCGGTCTGATGATTGATTCCGAGAGCAAGCAGGGGCATCGGGTTATTCTGTAGCGCTGCGGGCAGGTCTGAAACCGTCGCGCCTGATCGGCGCATCAAGCATGCCGTTGCCTCGCTTTAAACCCCGGAGACCCCGATGCTGAAAACGCTGCCAACAATGCTGTGCCTAGTGTACCTGCTCACCGCCGCAGTGCCCTCGCGGGCTGCCGACGAAGCGGGGCTGCTAGCGCTGATGAGCGGCGAGTTTGCCCTGCAAGAAGGGCGTTTTGCCGACGCCGCGCAGGCGTATGCCGATGCGGCGAAGGTGAGTACTGATCCCGCACTGGCCGAACGCGCGGCTCGCGTTGCACTGCTCTCAAACGACGCCGTCTTGATCCGCCAAGCGCTGACGCGTTGGCAGAAATTGGCGCCGGACTCGGCAGGAGCGCGGCAAATGCAGGCCGTGTTGGCGCTGCGTGAGGAGCGCGTCGACGACGCTCTGGTGGAGATTCGCGCGCTGTTTGCCAGTGGCGAGAAGGATAGCTGGCGGTTTGCGTTGCAAGCACTGGCGGGTGAGCGCAAGAGTGCAGCGGTGGGCAAGGTGATGGCGCGCTTGGTTGCCGATGACGCGATACCCACCGCGATTGAGCCGATGCTTGGCTTTGGCGGGCTGGCGCAAAGCCTTGAGCTGACAGAAGTATCGGCAGCCATGGCGCTTGCCGTCACCAAGCATCACCCCGAGCTGGCCAAGCCGTGGCTGTGGCGGGCAGAAATTGAGCGCCAGCAAGAGCAGCCCAAAGCGGCTCTGCGGTCGATCCGGCGCGCGCTTGCTTTGCCCGATCTGGATACCCCGACACGCCTGTCTGCGGCAGCCGTGCTCGACGCGCTTGGCGAAACCCTGGCGGCGGCGGAAGTCTTGGCCAAAGGCGAGCAGACCGATGCGACCTTGGCTGGTCGCGCCGCCTACTTGGCCCGTGCCAACGCGACCGAAGCGTTGACGACCCTGTACACCGAGCTGCAAATGGGCTCCTCGCCGCTGCCGTCCGCCAGGCTGTACTTGCTGGGCCAGTTGGCGGAGTTGCGCAAACAGCCTGCGGAAGCGCTGACGTGGTACCGGCAGATCACCGATCCCGCCATACTGGATCAGACCACGTTGCGGATTGCCTTGGTCCAGGAAGAAAGTGGCAACTTGAACGCCGCATTAGCCACCCTGCACGCCTTCCAGACCAGCGACAGCGAAAACGGCGAGGCCTTGGTCAATGCCTATTTGTTGGAGGCAGAGCTGCTCAATCGGCGCAAAAAACATGAGGATGCTCTGGCCGTGTACGAGCGGGCCTTGGCGGTGTTTGAAGACGATCCGGAGTTGCTGTATGCACGCGCGCTCGGCTTGGAGAAGTTGGGTCGAGTCGACGCGGCGGTCGCCGATTTGCGCCGCCTGCACGAACTCGACCCTGAAAATGCCGACACCATGAATGCGCTCGGTTACACCCTCGCTGATCGCACCGATCAGTTTGCGGAGGCGCTGACCTACATCGAACGGGCGCTGAAACTGAAACCCGATAATCCGGCCATCATCGACTCGATGGGCTGGGTGCTGTTTCGTTTGGGTCGTCTCGACGAGTCTTTGGTGTATCTGCGACGCGCTTTTGAACTGCAACGCGATGCTGAAGTGGCTGCCCACTTAGGTGAAGTGCTTTGGGTCGCCGGCAACAAGGAAGAGGCGCAGAGCATTTTTCGCTTGGGCAAGGAGATTGACCCTGAAAACGCCGCGTTGATCCGCACCATGAAGCGACTGCTGCCTTGACTCCGTCGTTAGCCCTGTTTCGATGCGGCCTCCTGCTTGCTTCAATGCTGACGCTGGTCGGTTGTAGAGCGGTGATGCCGCGCAGCGCGGATGCCGCCGCCTTGGCGCAGCAGACTTCGCGAGAAGCGCAATTGGCCGAGCACTCTGGCTGGTCGTTGACTGGGCGTCTGGCCGTGTCCAATGGCGATGATGGCGGCAGCGGCAACTTGCGCTGGACGCAAGGCATCGATCATTACGAACTGGAAGTCCAAGCCCCGGTCACGCGACAGACGTGGCGATTGCAGGTGAAGCTTGGCAAGGCGCGATTGGACGGGCTGGACGGCGGTCCGCGGGAAGATTCCGATGCTTCCGCCTTGCTGGCTCGTGAGGTCGGCTGGGTGCTGCCGTTGGCTGATCTCGCATCGTGGGTGCGCGGTGCTCGCGGGGACGGGAATGCGACCCTCCAGTTTGATGACGATGGGCTACCGACCGAGCTGGTGCAACATGGCTGGGTGGTTGACTACCGAGCTTGGGATCGTAGTCTCTCCCCTCCATTGCCAACCAAGATATTCGTTCAGCGCGGAGAGCAAAAAGTACGTCTCATCATCACGCGCTGGCATGCGCCAGACGCGTCCTGAATTTGATCCGCATTTGGTTGGGCGCGATGCGTACAGATGTCGATCTTGAGTGGAGTCACTGGCCAGCGCCTGCGAAGCTCAATCTTTTCTTGCGCATTGTTGGCCGCCGAGACGATGGTTACCACCGTTTGCAAACCGTCTTCCAACTGCTGGATTGGGGCGACGATGTAACGCTGCGACTGCGCGGCGATGGCCGTATCGTCCGCCATGCGGGTCCGCCCGGCGTGAGCGCTGACGATGATCTAGCGGTCAGAGCAGCCCGTGCTTTGCAAGCCGCAAGCGGAACCCGGCAAGGCGCTGACATCGGCGTGGCCAAGCGGATTCCGCTGGGCGGTGGCTTTGGTGGGGGAAGCTCAGATGCTGCCAGCGTGCTGGTGGGACTGAATTGGCTTTGGGACTTACGGTTGGACCAACAAACACTGGCGGACATTGGATTGCGCTTGGGCGCGGACGTGCCGGTATTCGTGTACGGGCGCAGTGCCTGGGCGGAAGGCGTCGGCGAGCAACTTACCGCCATCGATCTGCCCGACCGCCATTATCTGCTGCTTGATCCAGCCGTTATGGTGCCGACTGGCGAGCTGTTCCAAGCGCCTGAATTGACAAGAAATGACTCGCCAATCACAATGCGAGACTTCTTGAATCCAAATGGCTTCGGCAAAGCCTTCGAGGCCGTTCTGCGCGCGCGTTCTGCGCGCGTC
>JBBQQV010000233.1:0-5442 GCA_038215505.1 Lysobacterales bacterium | reverse complement strand
AGATCTACGGGAACTGGTTATCGACTTTGGTTCCAGCGGTTACTTGGCACTTTACCGGTTCGAACCCACCCTGGATGCCGTGACGATCTTGGCCATAAAGCACCAACGCGAAGATGATTACAAGTAGAAGTATCAGCGCGGTGCGTAGCGTTGTCGTAAGTCGTTGATTTCAAATATTCCCAACCTGATTGCAAATCCGATCAGCCCGGTTCGACTCCGGGTCGCGCCTCCAGTTTGCTTGCGGGTTTGCGCCGATGGCGTACCGCCTCGCGCCTTTGCAATTCTCGGGTGAGTTCTACAAAATCTCGATCCGTCTTCCTGGTGGGCCCGCTCATGCCGGGCCTGTTCGGTATGGACGAGCCGCAACTTCGTGCGGCCTGGCAATGCATCATCCACTCACAATCCACGTTTCGCGGCATGCGTCCGCCGTCCGTGTTGTTGCTCCCACCGATCCCTGTCGGTCAATCAAGTCAAGAGCGCGGCGGCGAGCGCCTTCGGGCGCAAGTTCCAGGACTTCAGCTGCTGGATGGCCAAAAGCGGGGTGGTCAAACGCAGGGTGCCCGACAAGTCCATGGTCTCCATCAAGCAGTAAGTCAGGCAACTCACGCGTCGGTCGGGGGGCGCAGCATGCCCGGGGTGCCGCAACTGTGCCCCTATGTGCTGGGCTGGAACGCCTGTTTCGGTTTGTTGCAAACGCCCAGGGTCTGGCGAGGGCATCTTGCCAACTGGTCAAAATGATCACTCCTGTTCCCCGATCTGCACAAAAATGCAGCAGGGTACTTGAAGTATCTGGCTCAGCTATGGCTAGGCATTTCCATTTTAAGTGGCCCAGTTTTTGGTCGGCGCCAATAAGTCGTTGTCCATTCGCCGCCTCTTCACTGTGCGTTTCAAAAGTAAGAGGTTATCGACTTGCGCCCGCAGGGAGTCCATTGCCTGGGCTACCCAGCCGGCCCAGTCATAACGGCAGAGATACGACGCCATGCCACCATCACCGCACATTCGCGGTTGCACATCGACACAATTCTGCTTTAGTATTCGCCTCAAGAAGAATAAGGAGAGCGTTCGATGCAAGCGCTGGCTGCTGCGGCTCTCGGAGCACCGCCGGAATCGCCCGCCGTCGCGGCGCAGGTGGCGGTCATTGTTGTCCATGGAGTCGCGGACCAGCAGCCGGGTGAGACTGCCAGCGCGTTCGTGGATCTGATGATTGCATCAGCACCGGGCGGCATTTGCTACGTCGCCGGGGAGGTCACGGACTTCACGCTCCCTGTGCCGCCGATGTCACCCGAGCTTCCGTTTGACTATAAGGCCCAATTGCCACCATACCCGCCGGATGCAACGCCATCGGGGCGTGACCGTGGTTTCAGAAGGTCGCTGTCGCTCTCGATAAAGTCCGACTTTCAGCGCGAAGCGACCACCGTTAGCTCTCAACAGGATGGTAGTTGGGTGAGGATGCGAGGCCGCTTTCGAGAAAGATTTGCAAGCACCCCGCTGGCGCCCATGCGTGCAGCGGCCGACCGCGGACTTGCCTATACCCAGTACTTGCTGTCCAAGGCCGTGCGCAACGACTCGCCCGCGGAGCACTATGCGTCGAAGAAGACTCGGCTGATACGGCGGAGCGGCGGCGCCGAGCGGGCGATCGACGTGTTCGAAATGTACTGGGCTGATCAGTCGAGGCTCGCGGGCGCGATTCCGCGCGTCTTGACCGAGATGTTCACGATGTTCTTCCGCCTGTCGCGGCTGGGCCGTGACGCGGTTGATGAGGCGAGCCGCTATGCGGACTCCAACCGAACCACAAACCACCGCGCATGGACTTCTCTGTCGTGGTTGCAGACGCTGATCGACTGGTCGTTCACCAACGTGCTCGCCCAGCTATTCGGGCAACTGCTGCTTGTCGGACTGTTCCTGATCGCCGTCGGTCTGGCCGGCCCGGCATTGCCGTTGCGTTATGGTGGCATCGTGCTGATCGTGCTGGCACTGATCGGCGCAGCCTATTTTGCCAAGGCGAAGCGAGGTCTGCGCGTGGCGCTGGGAGTGGGCGTCATCGGCGCGGTCATCGTTGCCCTCCCGACATGGGGGTTCGGGGTAGCGCTGCTGGTCTTATTGACCGTAGTCTTGTTCGCGGGGTTGCGGGCGGCAGATGATCGCTTCCCGTTCGTCTTCTTCAGCGGCGGTGTCTTATGGGGCGCATTGGTCTGCGCGACGCTGGGCCGTATGCTCGGGAGTGCCATCGGTGGAGATCCCTGGGATGCATTGGTGCAGGGTGGGCTGACTGCATTCGAGTTCGTGCTTTGGCTTATCAAATGGTGGTGGATCGTGATGGCCGCTCCCATCGCTCTGTGGGGCATGCTATCGATGGCTCTGACGGTTTCCGCGTGGCGTGGCGGTGACTACCAGCGCCGCGGCAGCGCGGCCACGGGGCGCCTGGGCACGCTTCTTTCGCTGGCGTCGTTCCTCCTGGTTGCAATGGCCCTATGGGCGGCGCTGGGAAGTGCTCTTCAGCATTCACTGGCTGGGCGTTCATATTCGCCCGCGATCTGGACCCAAGAAGGACCCGCGTCGGCGGACATTTGCCGGCAGGCGACCAAGGCTGGCCCGTCGGTTGCGAGCGGCAACAAAGCGCAGCTTGTAGCCCTGCGCGACGCAGCCGAGTTCACGCAGTGTCGCTTCCAGGGTAGTACGTCGGCCTTCTCGGTCATCGCGCTGCTGCTGTTGCTGATCGTCGCCTACATGCTTGTGTTGATCACACCGAGCATCTTGGCTGAGTTGCAATGGGCGTCGAGCGACAAGCAAACGGAAGCGCGGCGACTCGGCCGCTGGTTGACCTGGTTCTACCGTCACCTGGACCGAGTCATCCTGGCCGTGACTGCTGTTGGCACGCTGGCGATCCTTTTCGTGGGTTATCGCTTCTCGCCAGCATCGGGGGGACAGACGGACACCTTGTCACGCGAAGTGGCTGTCATATCCCAGCAGCTTCTGCATTGGCTCGTCATTCCCGCGGCAAGTGCGTTTGCAGTGCTTAGCATCCTCGGCGGCGTCATCTCGCGACTGGTTCCTGGCATTCGGGCGCCGCTCGACGCCGCGCTGGACGTCGACAACCACATGCGTGAGTTCCCGCGTCAAGCAATTCCACGTGCGCGCATCTTTTCCCGTTACGCCGCGCTGCTGGCAGCGGTCAAGGCCGGACGGTACGAACGCATCGTCGTGGTGTCGCACAGCCAGGGCACGGTCATCAGCACCGAGATGTTGCGCTACATCTCGAGCACCACAACGCAGCGCGGTCAAAGCGGTCGGCCGCAGCGGCTCAAAGAGCTCCTCGAGTGCCAGTCGATCCGCATGCTGACGCTGGGATGCCCATTGCGGCAGCTCTACGCCGCGCGTTTTCCGACACTGTACGAATGGGTGTTGGACACCGAACGTAGGCCGAACGGGCCCAGTGCCGACGACATTGGCGTCGACGTCTGGGTCAACGCGTTCGGTAGCGGTGACTATGTAGGGCGTTGGTTATGGAGCCAGCATGTCGATGGACTACAGCGCTACCACCCGCTTTACGATGGCGTGGGCCATCTGCTTCCGCGCGGACGGCAGCAGGCCTACGATCTCTTCGATCCGATGCCGCCAACCGCCGCGGAACTGCAGCGGTTGCGTGAATATGAAACATGTATCGGCTTTGCAGCACACACGCACTACTTTGACCCACCGCGTCGGCGCTCGGCAGTCTCGGTTGTGGCCTTGCTGGCTGATCAGCTCATCGCCGGTCCTGGCGAAACCCATGGAGCACTCGATGGACATCCCTAAAAGCCATGTTGTTCGACGTTTTCTTCCCAGGGTGTCTGGACGACTTCTGGCCCTTTCATATGTCTCAGTGCTGCTGGCCGGATGCATCGGCGTTCCGGCACACATGCGAATCGAGAACACCAGTCATCCCAAATACGAAGACGAGGACGTCCGCTTTCGTACGACACATTATTTTCGGGTGTTCGACTACTGCGCCGACAACGCGGCGATAAAGGCACCGCAAGTTGATACGTTATACCGCTTCAGGATGACGGGCAAGGCAAACTCTTTGACGACGCAGGTGCACTTTGAATCCGGTACTTTGACAGCGAGCCAAATTGATCCGTTTGGCGCCAACGTCGTCTACGACGAACGAAACAAGCAGTACTACTTCAAGTCCCAAAGCGAAGCGCAACAGGAGGGCCAGCGTGAGCGGAAGTTCGAAGACTTGACGCGGCTGTTGCAGGTCTACCGCAACCTGAAACCCGCATCTCCGGCCCTTGTTGCCAGCGCACCTTCGCTGGTCGCATCTTCGGCTGTCAATAACGACGATGATAAGCAACTGACCGACGCGCTGCGAGGTGTGATCGAGCAACGAATACTTTCGCTGAAGGATGCGCAAGCGCCCGCCGCAGCAGCCACTGACGGGGCGATCGGAACGCGGCCATCGCCGGATTCAGAGACAGCAAAGGAATGCCGCCAGGCGCGTCGAGGTTATCAGATCCTTGGTCCGCAAGGTTGGCGCACCTTCAACCAGGACGAGCGATTGATGCTCGCGATGTCGTCGAGCGCCCGGCCATTGATCAGCACAATGCAGGAAATTTCCGGCCGGGTCCTTAACAATCAGCCTATCGAGGCGGAGATGCTGCTGCCGCTGGTGCGGGAGGATCTGCGCCTCAGCCGCGCCGGTCGGGAACTCGACAAATTCAACGGGACCAACCCGGAGAGGGGCGCTACTTTGTTGGAAGCGGCGATAAGGCAACTGAGCGCGGTGGAGGTGGCGAAATGACGTTCCTTGGCAATCTCCGTGCAGCGCTTGCGACGTTGGCAGCATCATGTTTGCTGGCACTTTCCGGCTGTCAGGCCGCTGGATCGATGTTGGTGGAGGTTGATGTCTACAAAGGCCCGCTGACAAAAGGCAAGTCCGTGCAATTCGGCGAACTCGTTGGGGTAGTCGATGAGGCCGATGCACTGCTGACCATATTCCAAACGAATGCGGCACCCATTGCGGGAAGTTGCGCACCGCCCGCAGGCGCAGAAGAAAAGCAACTGTGCGATGCCGTCGGGCGCGCTCGAGCGATTCAGAAGTTATTGAGCGCGTTTCCCGACACGAACCGCGATATCGCCCTGAATGAGCTCAACGAAGCAGCAGATAGAGTCGAACGAAGGACCGCGACTGCGCAGGACCGGAGAATCATCGCCAACGCAACGATGCAAGCCACGCGCATCGCCACCCAGTTGAAGGTGGAGGCATTTTATTGGGCCGAATCACAGATCGGCCAGATTCCAAGTCGAGCCAGCATTCGTTCGCTGCTTGTCGGATACATCAACCTCGTATCAGAACTTTCGAATCAGATTGCGTCGCGAACTGACACGCTGGCGAAGCAATTGGACCGGGGGCTGCAGGGCTCCAGTCTCGCGCTGAGCGACCATCTAAAGGATGCCGGA
>JBBQQV010000232.1:0-5443 GCA_038215505.1 Lysobacterales bacterium | reverse complement strand
CGCTCGGTCGAATTGATGAATGCCGTGGCCGAACATGTAGAGCGCGGCGGAGTCGACGCGTGGTACACGCTGGACGCTACTGAACTGTTAGGCGCTGAGGCCGCAGAGTATGCGAAGAGCAGCGACATTCTGGATGTCTGGTTTGATTCTGGCGTCACCCACGAGGCTGTGCTCGCGGCGCGTGGCTTGGGTAAGCCGGCAGATCTGTATCTGGAAGGCTCGGATCAACATCGCGGCTGGTTTCAAAGCTCCTTGTTGACCGGCATCGCCATCGATGATGCCGCGCCGTATCGGCAGGTGCTGACGCACGGATTCACCGTCGATCAGCACGGCCGCAAGATGTCGAAGTCCATCGGCAATGTCATCCTCCCGCAGGAAGTGATGGACAAGATGGGTGCTGATGTCCTGCGCCTGTGGGTTGCCTCCACCGACTATCGCAACGAGATTGCGGTCAGCGACGAAATCTTGAAGCGCAGCGCGGATGCGTATCGGCGTATTCGCAATACAGCGCGCTTTTTGCTCGGCAATCTGGATGGATTTGACCCGGCGACGCACGCAGTCGCCGCCGCCGACATGTTGCTGCTAGATCGCTGGGTGCTGGCGCGCACGCATGCATTGCAAGCGGAGGTCGCGGCCAACTACGGGCGCTACGACTTCGCTGCCATCGTGCAAGCGCTTTCCAACTTCTGCACCGTCGATCTCGGCTCGCTGTACCTCGATGTCACCAAAGATCGGCTCTACACCATGCAGGAGGACAGTCGCGGTCGGCGCTCGGCGCAGACGGCGATGTGGCACATCGCGCATGCGTTTGCGCGTTGGATCGCGCCGATCCTGTCGTTTACTGCTGATGAAATGTGGCAATACCTGCCCGGCGAGCGCGCCGGTGATGTGTTGTTTACGACTTGGTACGACGGGCTCTCGGCGCTGCCGGGTGGCAGCGACTTGAGTACAGCCGACATTGAGCAGTTGATGGCGCTGCGAATCGCAGTCTCGCGCGTGCTTGAGCCGATGCGGGCGGCGGGCGCAATCGGTGCGTCCTTGCAAGCGGAAGTGACCCTGTATCTGGATGATGCCAGCGTGCAGCGATTGGCCAAGGTCGCCGACGAGTTGCGATTCTTTTTCATCACTTCGCGGCTGACGCTGGCGCGTGTTTCAGAGAAGCCCGACGTCGCGCTGCGAGCAGAAGGCGTCGACGCCTGGATCGTCGCCGGTGCCAGTTCGAATGCCAAGTGCATTCGCTGCTGGCATTACGTCGACGACATCGGCAGTCACAGCGAGCATCCGCTGATCTGTGGTCGCTGTGTCGACAATGTGCAGTCCGCTGGCGAAGTGCGGCGCTGGTTTTGAGCACGATGACGTGATTGCGAGCCGCTTATGAATGCTTCACATAGACCGAATGCGCTGCCTTGGTTGCTGCTGTCGGCGCTGATCATCGCGCTGGATTTGTGGACCAAGCACCTCGCGCTGAGCCACTTGCAGCCAGGCGTATCGGTCGTTTTTGTTGACGGCTGGTGGGATTGGACGCTCACTTTCAACCCTGGCGCGGCTTTCAGCTTTCTTGGAGACGCCTCGGGCTGGCAGCGTTGGTTGTTCGCCGGTCTGGCCTTGGTCATCAGCGGCTTGCTCAGCTTTTGGCTTACCCGCACTCCGCGCAATGATTGGCAGCAAGCTTTGCCGTATGCCTTGATCGTCGGTGGAGCGCTGGGCAATTTCGTGGATCGCCTGCGCTGCGCGCATCCGCTGCATTGCGGCGAGGTGGTCGATTTCGTTGACTGGTATTGGCGCAGCCACCATTGGCCGGCGTTCAACATCGCCGATGCGTCCATCGTTGGCGGTGCGATTGGCATAGTGGTGTTTGGGTTGTTCGCGCCAAACAAGAAGGAACCCTAGGTATGACGCACAATGCCCTTCGCCTGGATTGACCAGGAGCCTTTCGCCCTGTGGTATCGGAGGGCGCAGCCTTGAGGTTTAACTTGCCGTGGTTCGATACCTCACCACGAACGGCCCCTACATCGGCATTTCTATGATTCAGATCCTGCTAGCCAACCCGCGCGGCTTTTGTGCCGGCGTCGACCGCGCGATCGAGATCGTGAAGCGCGCCTTGGAGACCTTGGGCGCGCCTATCTACGTTCGCCACGAGGTTGTCCACAATCGATTCGTGGTGGAAGACCTGCGCGCGCGTGGTGCGGTATTTGTCGAAGAACTCGATGAAGTGCCCGACGGTGCCACCGTGATCTTCAGCGCGCACGGAGTATCGCAAGCGGTGCGGCAAGAGGCGGACCGGCGCGAGCTGAAGGTGTTTGACGCGACCTGTCCGCTGGTTACCAAGGTCCACATTGAAGTCAGTCGACATTGTCGGGCGGGCCGCGATGTGGTCTTGATCGGTCACGCCGGCCATCCAGAGGTCGAGGGCACCATGGGCCAATGGAGCGCTGAACGCGGCAGTGGGGCCATCCATCTGGTCGAGAGCGTCGAGGATGTGGCCTTGCTTGACGTGCGCCAGCCCGAGCACTTCGCTTACACCACGCAAACCACGCTATCGGTCGATGACACGCGGCAGGTGATTGCTGCCTTGCGCGAGCGCTTCCCGAAGATCGAAGGCCCGCGTCACGACGACATTTGCTACGCCACCCAAAATCGGCAAGATGCAGTGCGCGAACTTGCCCAGCGCTGTGATCTGGTGCTGGTCGTAGGTTCGGCCAACAGCTCGAATTCCAATCGCTTGCGCGAATTGGCCGAACGCGAAGGCTGCCAAGCGCAGCTGATCGATGGTGCCGAGGACATCGATCCAGCATGGCTGGAAGGCAAGCGCGCGATTGGCGTTACGGCGGGTGCTTCGGCACCAGAAGTGTTGGTAGAAGGGGTGTTGGCACGGCTAAACGCACTCGGTGCCGAGGCCGCCGTGGAGCTGGAAGGCAAGCAGGAGAACATCGTGTTTGCGTTGCCGAAGGGCCTGCGCGTGATAATGGTCGATTGACCGCCTGCAACCGCCGCGCCTAAACTGCGCCCCCACGCTGCGATGCGTCGGTCGTTATGGCATCAGTCGGATCGCACTCGCAATCCCGCCGATGGCCGAACATCGGGACGAGCCACCCCGACAATACAAACTGATACCCGTGCCGGAATAGCTCAGTTGGTAGAGCGCGTCATTCGTAATGATGAGGTCGTAGGTTCGATTCCTATTTCCGGCACCAATTCAGTGGTTGAAGCAGGCAGTTTGCGCCACTCTCGCCACATCCTTTGACGCTGATCGTTTTTTTCTAGGAGATCGTCTTAGGCAGCGGTCATGATGCCAAGGATCTTGGGGGCAAACCCCGTCGGCTATTGCGTGCTACCCGAATCCGCCATCCCACTGCACAGCAACACTGACCTGAGCATCTCGCGCTCTTCATCCACTGCCACCACAAACGTCCGCACCGGACTCACCGCCGCTGAGATTTCGAAGCCGCCAAGTGAATTCAGTTGCGGGTCGATGTGAATGCCCAGCCACGCAAGTCCAGCCGCCACGCGCGCGCGAATAGCTGTCGCATGGCTGCCGATACCACCGGAAAACACCAGAGCGTCAATGCCTTGAGTGCTCGCTGCCATCGCGGCGATAGCTTCGACAACGCCCGCTACAAAGACATCGATCGCGCGGCGGGCGCCTTCGCTGTTCGAGTTCAGCAGGGTGCGCATATCTCCGGACTCGGCGGAAAGACCGAGCAAGCCGCTTTCACGCCAAAGCAGTTGATCGATCTCAGGTGGCGACAAGGCGAGTTCGCGTTGCAAATGCAGCAGCACGCCGGGATCCAGCGACCCCGAGCGAGTCGCCATGGGAAGGCCGCCGAGTGGCGTCATGCCCATCGTGGTGTTGATGCTGCGCCCTTGCAGAACCGCACAGAGACTGCTGCCGCCACCCAGGTGGGCGAGGACGACGCGATCGTTGGCGAGTGCAGGTTGCAACTGCGCCAACTGCTGCATGGCGGATTGGAAGGCGAGGCCATGGAATCCGTAGCGCTTTACGCCGCTGACGTACAGCGCATGCGGCAAAGCAAAGAGACGATGCTTTTCAGCCATCGTCTGATGCCAAGAGGTGTCGAATACGCCGATTTGTTTGGCCGCAGGCCAACGCTTGCGTGCGGCGGCCACCAGGGCGAGGGCGGGCGGTTGATGCAGCGGGGCCCACGTGGCCAGGTCTTCCAACTCGCGCACGATCAATGGTGTCAGCTGTAGTGGACGCGGGCGGTCGCCACCATGCACGATCCGGTGGAGGACCGCACTGGGGCAGTCGCCCAAGACCGGGAAATCCGCGACCAAATGACTCAACAATTCGTCGGCGATAGCCTCTGGAAAAGCCGCCGGGGCAGCCCCGACGTCAAGCGAAATCCGAGCGGTCGCCAGCGCGACGGGACCATCGTTTGCGGTGACGGCCGACAGTGAATAGCTGGCCGCCTTGAGACTGGCGGAACCTACGTTCAGCGCCAGCACGTTCACTGCCAGCGCGTCCAAAAGTGGCGCAGGACCCAGATTGCTGGTCATGCCGGTCTGCCGTGCCTGAGAAAAGCTAGGCGGCTCGCCAGTTTGCGCAACTCGGCAAACCAAAGCACTGCGCTCGCCATCGCAATGCACAGCATCCATTGATCCAGGTCCAAAGGCACGGTGCCGAATGCAAGGTTTAGGAAGCCGACGTGCACGACCGCTGCTTGCAGCGACATCGACAACGCGATGGCCCCCCACAGCCATGGATTGGTGAATAGATTGGCGAACGCTGTTGTGGTTTCCGAGCGCGCGTTGAAGGCATTGAACAGATGGGCCAGGACCAGCACGGTGAACCCGGCAGTGCGCGCGCTGGCGAGATCGTGCTCGCCTTCGATCAAGCCGCCAGGCAATTGGCTATCGATGGTAAGCAAGGTGATGACGGCTACCACAAGGCCAATCTGGCCGACTCCCCACCACATCTGCGCGTCGATGACGCTCTCTGTCAGCCGCCTTGGCTTGCGAGCCATGACGTCGTCTGTCGCGGGGTCTACCCCCATGGCCAAGGCCGGCCAAGAATCGGTGATCAGGTTGATCCAGAGGATCTGGGTGGCGAGCAAAGGCAGCACCACGGCACCGCCGCCGTCGGTCAGTCCAATCACTCCCGCACCAATCACGCCCAGAAACACGGTCAGTACCTCGCCCAGGTTGCCGGCCAACAGATAACGCAGAAACTTGCGGATGTTGTCGAAGATGGCGCGACCTTCGCGAACCGCCTGCACGATGGTCGCGAAATTGTCGTCGACCAGGATCATCTTGGCCGCGCGGCGGGTAACCTCGGTGCCGGTCATGCCCATGGCGATTCCGATGTCGGCCGATTTTAAGGCGGGGGCGTCGTTGACGCCGTCGCCGGTCATTGCCACGACGTTGCCCTGGGCCTGCAGGGCGGTGATGATCTGCAGTTTGTTCTGCGGCGCCACCCGCGCAT
>JBBQQV010000231.1:0-5469 GCA_038215505.1 Lysobacterales bacterium | reverse complement strand
GATGCGGTGATCAACAACGCCGGCATCTACTTGGCCAGCCCACTGGCGGGAACTGACGACGACTGGCATGCCAGTTGGGCGCGCACGCTTCAGGTGAACTTGTTGGCGGTGGCGGACATTTGCAGATCGGCGGTGATCGCGTTTGCGGCGGCTGGCGGCGGGACGCTCATCAATATCGCCAGTCGCGCCGGTTATCGCGGCGACGATGGCGAACACACTGCGTATGCGGCGTCGAAAGGCGCGGTGCTGGCCCTGACCAAGACCATCGCCCGCGCGCATGGCAAAGATGGCGTGCTGGCTTACGCCTTGGCACCGGGCTGGATCAACACCCGCATGGCGCCCAACAACGCGGCAGGCTTGGCCGCCGCGCGCTCGGAGATTCCGATTGGGCGAATGGCCGAAGCCGCCGAAATCGCCGCCATGTGCGCTTTTCTGGCCAGCGGCGCGTGCGCCAGCGCAACCGGGTCCTGTATTGATATCAATGGGGCGAGTTACGTGCGGTAGGCGTGCTCACGGCGGACTGCGCTGTTTGCACGTTTCGAGCGCTGTCGCTGATGCCATTTCGGCGCTGCCTTTGTGCGGGAATTCAATGCAGGTGGCCCCCGCCGCTCGCCATTTACGTTCTACCCATCGAGTGAGGCCATCGCGGCCTTGCCGAGGACGGGGAGAAGGCAATGAAAGCGTTACTTTTTTCGTTTGAAGGGCGGATCGGTCGTAAGACCTGGTGGTTGGCAACCTTGAGCGTACTTGGCGTGTTGTTCGCCGCGCAGTTGCTGATGGTCGCGGGGGCGGCGGTGTCCGAAACCATGGGCTTGATCGGCGCGGTAGTTGCTCTGCTGGTGTCTTTGGCGTGCTTGGTGCCTGCGTTTGCGTTGCCGGTCAAGCGCTGGCACGACGTCGGCAAATCGGGCTGGTGGGTGCTGATTGCCTTCGTGCCCGTGGTCGGTTTGTATGCCTTCGTGATGAATGGTTTCGTCAAGGGCGACGAGGGCAGCAATGCGTTTGGCGAGGATCCGGTGGCGGATGCCGGGTCGGGCTACGCGCGCACTGCCTGACGTTTCGACGCCGGCTGCCATCTGCAGTCTGATCGACTGACACGGATCGTCTCCCATCGAAAGCAGACTATGGTCGGCCTCGGGAGCCCAGCTTGCGCGCAAGCTGGGCTCGGTCTGAGCATGTTGGCCTTGAGACTTGGCCTACTCGGCAGCGGTGGGATTGACGCAACTGCTCGGGGTCGGGGTGACACGGCGAATCGCAATCGTCCCTGACGCGTTGATGTCGCTGCGCTGGAATGTCACCGTGCCGTTCTCGCAGTTGCTGAAGCGGAAGGTGGCGCTGCCAACGCTGGTGGTAACCACCGGCGGGGTGGCACTGTTGAACAGGCCGCCGGTGCTGCGTTGCAGATCGACGGTTGCGCTGCCGGTGGTGATGGGACCAATGGCCGAGATCCAGTCGTGTCGGCCGGCCTCAGTGGCGCTCCAAGTGAACCAGCCGACGATCAGACTATTGATCGCGGGCACTACGTCAAGCACAAATCCCTGACCCGGCCTGCTGGGGTCAAACCAAGTGCCACTGACGCCGGCATTGATCGGGATCGAAGGCGCAGTTCCTGCCACCGTGATGCGACCGGCCATGCCGATCCCACCTGGCGCGCCGTGCGGGGCGCAGTAGTAGCCTACTTGGCCGGCGGTGGTGAAGGTGCGCGAGTACGTCCAAGCCGCGCTGCTCACCGCGCCGTTGGTGAAGCTGTTGTCGTCTGCGACCACGTTGTGGACGCCCCCCGTGTTGCGCCAAACCACGGTGTCGCCGGGTTGGATGGTCAGCTCGGCGGGCTCGTAGCGGAAGCTGATGACACTCACTTGGTGGGTCGCCGCGAACGCGGTGGCGCTCACAACCCATAACAGGCAGCCGATGGCTGGTTTCAGCAAACGCATGATGAGTGTCTCCTCACAGTGGTCCACGCGAAGGATAAAACGAATCGTGATCGCGAAACCTGGTTCGGCTTCGCTATGGCCGCACACGGCCACCCACCTATCAACGCAGGCTTTGGATAGGCGTGCACACGCTCAAAGGAACATCGCAAATAGTTTCCCGCGATGTTTGTGACATGCACATGCTCGCTGCGCACGCATAGGGCCTACTCAGGTAAGTGGCACTCCTTGTCGCACTCCTTATCGCGCGGACAGGTCGCCCTGAATCGGCCCGATACTTGGGCGATGCAAGTCCTCGCTTGATTGAGGGCAGCGAGCCGGACCCAGTGGGGCTACTCCGAAACCCGCAACTGCTTCAACGCGAATGCCTGGTATTCGGCCGTTTCCTGATAGCGCTGCAGACGGCCCGACTTGCCGCCGTGGCCGGCTTCCATGTTGGTGCGGAATACCAGCGGCAGGGTGTCGGTTTTCATCGCGCGCAGACGAGCGACGTACTTGGCCGGCTCGTAGTACTGCACCTGCGAATCCCACAGCCCGGTGCCAACAAACATCGCTGGATAGTTCTGCGCCTTCAACTGATCGTAAGGCGAGTAGCTCAGCATGTAGGCGTAAGCATCGGCGTTCTTGGGATTGCCCCACTCGTCAAACTCATTGGTCGTCAGCGGAATGCTCTCGTCGAGCATGGTGGTTACCACATCCACAAAGGGCACCAGACTGACGATGACCCGATAGCGATCCGGCGCCATGTTGGCGATGGCGCCCATCAGCAAGCCACCCGCAGAACCGCCTGAAGCGGCTACTCGACCCTTGGCCGCAAAGCCTTCCTTGACCAAGTGATCGGTGACGTCGATGAAGTCGGTAAACGTGTTGATCTTGTTCATCAGCTTGCCGTTCTCATACCAGGCACGGCCCATTTCCTGCCCACCCCGGATGTGCGCCACCGCGTACACCACACCACGATCCAGCAAGTTGACGACGGTGGGACTGAACACAGGCTCCATGTTGGCGCCGTAGCTACCATAGCCGTACTGCCAAAGTGCTGCCGTGCCGTCCTTCACCAGGCCTTTGCGGTAGACCACACTCACCGGAATCCGGGTTGCGCCATCGCGTGCCAGCGCCCACGTGCGCTCGACCACATAGTTGGCTTTGTCGTAGCCACCGAGTACCGGCTCTTCTTTCAGCAGTTTACGTTCGCCGGTAGCAACGTTGAGTTCAAATGTAGAGGGCGGCGTGGCGAGAGAACTGTAGGTGTAACGCAGCAACTCACTCTTGGGCTCGGCATTCACAGCAAGGTCCATCGCATACGCCGGCTCATCGGCCTGCACGTAGGAGGGCTCGCCTGTGGCCGGCATGATGCGCAACCGCGACAACCCATCCGAGCGTTCGCCAATCGCATAGAACGTATCGAAAAGCTCGAATGCCTCGATGAATACCGCTTCGTCGTGCGGCACCAGATCGGCCCATGCGTCGCGGTCGAACACGGCGTCGTTGGCCGCCTGCATCAGTTTGAAGTTGGCGGCGTTCCAGTTGGTGCGAATCACCCAGCGGTCGTTGAGATGATCGGCGCTGTATTCAAAATCGCGCATGCGCGGTGCCAGCACGCGGAACTCAGCCGGCTTGTCGGCGGACGTGCAGCGCGACTCGTTGGACACCGTGCTGTGCACATCGATACAGACATAGGCTTCTGAGCGGGTCCGCGAAACACCCATATAAAAAGTGTTGTCGGCTTCCTCATACACCAGCGCGTCGCTGCTTGGGTCGGTGCCCAGGATATGCCGCTTTACGCGTTTGGTCAGCAGGGTGACCGGGTCATTTTCAATGTAATAAAAGCTTGCGTTGTCGTTGGTCCAGACCGCGTTGGCGGATGCGCTGGTAATGACGTCCTTCAACATTTCACCGGTGGCGAGATCTTTCACTTTGATCACAAACTGGCGGCGGCCAACTTCGTCTTCGGCAATCAACAGCAGTTGCTGATTGGGGCTGACCACGCGCGCACCAATTTGATAGAAGCTCTTGCCCGCGGCCAATTGATTGACGTCCAGCATGATCTCCTCAGCCGCCTCCAACGTGCCCTTGCGCCGCGCGTGGATGGGATAGTCCTGACCTTCCTCGAATCGCGTGTAGTACCAGTAGTCCTTGTCTTGATAGGGCACCGTGGAGTCGTCCTGCTTAATACGGCCGACGATATCCGTGTACAGCTTTTCCTTGAGCGCAGCCAAGGGCCGCATCACCGCGTCGGTGTACAGGTTTTCGGCGGTGAGGTGCGCCAGCAGGTCGGGACTTTTGCGGCTGTCATCGCGGAGCCAGTAGTACTCGTCCTGCCGGGACGCACCGTGCGGTGTGGTCACCGCATAGGGCACTTGTTTGGCGACCGGCGGCGCCGGCAACACCGCTTCCCCGCTCTGTGTGCTGACCTGCGCGCTCGGCTCGGCTGGCGGCGCGACCACATCGGCCGGTTGCTCGCCACAGGCAGACAGGAAAAGCGCAGTCAGCGCCAAGCTCAAAGGCAGTCGAATCGGGTGCATTGAGCAGTCCGGATTAGGAATGAAGTCGCGCAGTATGCCGACTGCGGTATCGACACGCTGCGGTCAAAGGTCATGCGTGTCGAATTGGCGTGGCCTTTCCGCATCGTGATCGAAGGGCATCGCGGCTTCCGCCGCTCCCACAAAATCAAGTGCAGCCGAACCTGTGGGAGCGGCGGCAGCCGCGAAGAACAATCCCAACAGAGCACCGGCAGGGCAGGGCTGCTGTTGCAGTTGTGGGAGCGGCGGAAGCCGCTGAGAGCAATCTGAAAAGAGCACCGGCAGGGTAGGGCTGCTGTTGCAGTTGTGGGAGCGGCGGAAGCCGCGATCGCTGCTTGCAGCAAATTCCTACACGGCAGGCCGCCAGTTGCCGACAGACACGCGCACGCCTGCATGCTGCAATCAGCGCATGCACCCAGTACTCCAATCCAGCCCAGTCTCACGCGGCGGCTACTCTGCCCTCCGGCACGGCAGAACCGCCATCCCCGGCGGCGTCTACCTGATCACATTTGTCACTCACGAACGCAGGCGATTGTTCACTGATTTTGAGTGCGCATGTGCAACAGCGGCTGCACTGGCCGAGCCGATGCTATGGCGGAACAGCAGGCTGCTCGCGTGGGTGTTGATGCCAGATCACTGGCATGGATTGGTGCAATTGGGCGCGATGGATACGCTTGCAACAGCCATTGGTCGGGTCAAGGCGGTTAGCTCGCGTCGTCTCAACTCGATGCGAAGTAGCCGCAATGCCGTGTGGTCGTCTGGGTATCACGATCATGCGGTACGTCGAGAATCCGAAGTCTTGCCAACGGCTCGCTACGTGGTGGCCAACCCATTGCGGGCGGGCTTGGTCGCCTCGATTGCAGACTATCCATTTTGGGATGCAAGTTGGCTGTGAGCAGACCGCGGGCTCAATCGCGGCTTCCGTCGCTCCCACAAGATCAGGAGCGTCGAGTGCGGCATCAGCCTTTGTGGGAGCGGCGGAAGCCGCGATGCTGTGGCTCTCACTGGCAAGTGCA
>JBBQQV010000230.1:0-5512 GCA_038215505.1 Lysobacterales bacterium | reverse complement strand
GGGCAGAAGACCGGCGCGGGCTGGTACGACTACAAAGTGGGCGATCGCAAGGCCTATCCGAATGCTGAAGTCGACGCCATGGTCGTTGCGCATTCGGCGTCGTTGGGCATCACACGGCGATCCATCAGCGATCAGGAAATTGTTGAGCGACTGGTCTACTCGCTGGTCAACGAGGGCGCGCTGATTCTTAGCGAGGGCATCGCCAACAAAGCCAGCGATATCGACATCGTTTACCTGTTCGGTTATGGCTTTCCGCCCTTTCGTGGCGGCCCGATGCGCTATGCGGACGAAGTGGGGCTGTTCAATGTGGTGCGTGCGATGAATCGCTACGCGAAGGCCGACACCGACAACCGCCAAGCGGGTGCGTGGACGGTGGCACCGCTGCTGGCTGAACTCGCCGCTGCTGGTAAATCGTTGACCTAATGCCAAATATCGAAAGGACATCGCCATGATTGACGCCGTCATCGTATCCACCGCCCGCACCGCGCTCGCCAAGAGTTGGAAAGGCGCATTCAACATGACTCATGGCGCCACCCTCGGCGCGCACAGCGTGCAGCACGCCATCGCCCGCGCCGGAATTGATCCCGCAGAAGTCGAAGACGTACTGATGGGGTGCGCCAATCCCGAAGGCGCGACGGGCGTCAACATCGCCCGCCAGATCGCCTTGCGCGCGGGTTGCCCGGTCAGCGTGCCGGGCATGACCATCAATCGATTCTGCGCAAGCGGACTGCAGACGATTGCAACCGCCGCGCAACGCATCATCGCTGGCGAAGCGGATGTATTTGTCGCCGGTGGCGTGGAGAGCATTTCCTGCGTGCAGTCCGAAATGAACCAGCACATGCTCGCCGACCCGTGGCTGGCCCGGCACAAGCCCGAAATCTACTGGAACATGTTGCAGACGGCGGAAAACGTCGCCAAGCGCTACGCCGTCGGCAAAGACCGGCAGGACGAATATGGCGTGCGCAGTCAACAATTGGCTGCTGCTGGGCAGGCTGCGGGACGCTTTGACGCGGAAATCGTGCCGATGACGGTGACCATGGGTGCGGCCGACAAGACCACCGGCCAGTTGTCCTCCACGGAAGTGACCATCTCAGCCGACGAGGGCATTCGCGCCGATACCACGCTGGAAGCAGTGCGCGGCATTCGCTCTGCGGTCGCTGGCGGCGTCATCACGGCAGGCAATGCCAGCCAATTCTCCGACGGCAGTTCAGCGGTCGTGGTGATGAATGCAGCGCTGGCATCGCAACGTGGCCTGCAACCACTGGGCGTGTTCCGTGGCTTCGCGGTCGCCGGTTGCGAGCCCGATGAAATGGGCATCGGCCCGGTATTCGCGGTGCCGAAATTGTTGTCGCGCGCGGGTCTGACCGTGGCCGATATAGACCTGTGGGAACTCAACGAAGCCTTCGCCGTGCAGGTGCTGTATTGCGCCGACCGCTTGGGCATTCCGATGGAGCGACTCAACGTCAACGGCGGCGCAATTGCTGTCGGCCATCCCTATGGCGTTTCCGGCGCACGCCTGGTCGGTCATGCCCTGATCGAAGGTAAGCGTCGCGGCGCCAAGTTTGTCGTCGTGACCATGTGCATCGGTGGTGGACAAGGTGCCGCAGGATTGTTCGAGGTGGTGTGAGGCAGGCTCGGCAGCGAGTCGCCTTGGGCTATCGCACAACGATTGCCTGAAACTCAACGCTGAGCGGCCCGCATTGCGCTTTTGTGGGAGCACCGGAAGGCGCGATTCGGTCGCCCGATTCGGTCCGGTGGGGAAACAGCAATGGGGCTAAGCCCGCTTCGCTCAGCGCGCCAAAGTGGCGCGCGCCTCGGCAGCCGCGTCAGCGGCGGCTGCCGCCTTCCACGCGGGGGTAATGCATCGAGCCGCGAGGAGGAAAAGCGGCACGGTCAGCAAGCCAATGCTCTGCGTCGCGATGATGGCCAAGGTGATCGGCTCACTTTGGCCGGCTGCCGTAAACGCATCCGCCAAGCCGCCGACCAAGGCTGAGCCACCTGCCGAGCCAATCAATGAAGTGACCAATACGAACAGGGCGATGGTGGCGGCGCGCATGGAGGCGGGCACGATGGTCTGCAGGGTCGCCAACGCCGGGCCGAACACCAGCATGAACACCGCGTTGCCGAGAAAGGCGAACGGCAGGAACAGCATGCTATCGGCAGGTAACAGACGGAACACCAACATCAGCGGGATGCCGACGGCATACGCGACGACCAGAAAACGTAAGCGACCACCGACCACGCGTGCCTCCATTCGATCACCGCCCCAGCCGCCGAGCAGCGCTCCAAAAACGCCGCCCAGCAGAAACATCAAACCATTCAGGCGCTGCGCCGTGGCCTCGGCAAAGCCACGCTCGCGCACCCACCACAGCAGATCCAGCACGGCGGCACCCTGCACGCAACTGGATGCAATGCAGCCAAACAGGATCAGCCGCAGCGCACGATTGCGCCGCAACTCCTGGGCCACGGCAGCCCAGCTTTCGCGCAAACTTCCGCCCGCAACAGCGCGCGCGCCCTCGCGATGGCGATCACGCATAAACAACGCCACCAACACCGCGGCGATCACTCCAACGACACCGAGCGCAATGAAGCTGCCGCGCCAACCGAGTTGCGAACCAAACAAGCCCGCAAAGATGTAGCTGCCGCCGATACCGATGGGAATGCCCAGGTAATAAATGCCATTGGCCAGCGCCCGTCGCGACGGCGCAAAGCCATCTGCGAGCATAGATATCGCCGCAGGCGTCAACGCTGCTTCGCCGATGCCGACGCACATCCTCGCCAACGCCATCTGCAAAAAGCTGCGAGTGAATCCGGTGATGACAGTGACCAGACTCCAAACCAGCAAACCGGCGGCGATCAAACGCGGGCGGTGAACGCGATCTGCCAGTGAACCGAGGACCAAGCCAAACAGCGTGTAGACCAAGGTAAACGCGATACCCGTCAAAAGCCCGAATTGCAGGTTGGTCAGTCCCAGCTCGGGCACGATGCGGGTGGAGAAAGCGACGATCAGGTAGCGATCGGTAAAGTTCAGAACATTGAGCGCCGTCAAGGCCAGCAGCAACCACCACCCATTGGCGCGCACTGTGTCCATCGCCTTGCTCCAGTTGCGAAATCGCGGGGCTTATTGTCCCGGTCTTCATTGTCACGGACTTCGTGAGTTTCCGCGCTCAACATTCTCGTTCTCAAAGCAGATCACTTGAGGCAGCGTTTCGTCCAGCACGATTCGATCTAATCCGTGCTTGATATGCTCAAGCGGCTCGCGCTCCCATAGCAAGGAGCGGAGTCCACTGTGCGACCGACACAGACGCCAATGCGCGGGATTTTCCGAGCGGCGCACAGCCGGAATGACAAGCCGCAAGGACGCCAGTTTGGCGTTGCAATCGCTTTGCCGGGGGAGTGACTTTGCGGCGTGAATCGAGCGAATTTCAGCCCAAGGGCAGTTGACTGCGGCTGATGGCTTTGCACTCGTCGCAAGTGACTGATATCCTTGGCGGCTACCAGACACCCCAGCCCAAGGCACGTGCCATGAAAGTCCTCTCCTCCTTAAAGTCAGCAAAATCCCGTCATCGTGATTGCAAAGTCGTTCGCCGTCGCGGCAAAGTGTTCGTCATCTGCAAGAGCAATCCGCGGTTCAAAGCGCGTCAGCGCTGATCTTTTCCGCGAAATGTCTGAACGAAGGGCCGCTTGATGCGGCCCTTTGTGTTTAGAAGGCAGCGCTGAATGCAATGCATGGTCAGCGCCGCCCAGTTCTGACAAACTTTTACCTTCGCCAGCCCGGAGCATGACCATGAACCGTTCGATGACTTTGATTGCTGTGTGTGCGCTGATGACTGCGTTCTCAAGCTACGCTCAGGTCCGCGAAGACGTGTTGCTGATCGAGCGCGTCGAAGCGTCGACCGGAGTGGTGATGCCCGACCGCGGCCAATTGATGACTCAGGTTGAAGCGCAGTTTGGAGCGCCCGTGCGCAAGCACGCTGCCGTAGGTGGTGCCTCTGCCGTGCAGCCGCCGATCACCCGCTGGGACTATGCGGATTTTTCCGTCTACTTCGAAAACAACCACGTGGTGAACTCCGTGGTTCGCAAGGCAAGTCCACTCGAAACGGGTCCAAAGCCAGTCGGCTGAGCCCGTTGCCTCAATGATCTCATCTGCCTCACTGCTCCCCTCCGCAATCCTCGCGACTGAGCCAAACCCGTTCGATAGCCAATGACCGCCGAGTTCCGCTTTCCCGCCGAGTGGGAGCCACAAGCCGCGGTGCTACTCGCGTGGCCGCACGCAGACACCGACTGGGCCCCTCGACTGGAGGCCGTCGAAGCAACTTACGCCGAGCTGGTGGCAGCAATCACGCTTCGTCAGTCGGTGGTCCTGGCAGTTGCAAACGCCGAGGTGCGCGCAAGGGCGTTGATTTGCCTAGCCAACAGCGGCGCGAAGCTGGACCGCGTTCGCTGCGTCGAAGTCGAGTATGACGACACTTGGCTGCGTGATTCAGGGCCGATCACGCTTCGCGCTGCGGATGGTTCGGCACGATTCAACTTGCTGGACTTCCGTTTCACCGGCTGGGGCGGCAAGTACGGTGCGGCGCGCGACGATGCGCTGGCTTCAGCGCTGTTTGCCGATGGGCTGTTTGCCGAGAGCTCGCTTGAGCGCGTCGATTTCGCTTTGGAGGGGGGGGCCGTCGAGACCGATGGCGCGGGCACCTTGTTGACGACATGGCGCTGTTTGCACGAGCGCCATCCCTCGCTGGATCGCAGCGCTATCACCGCTCGGCTGCAGACTTCGTTGCGGCAAACGCGAGTGCTATGGCTGGACCACGGCTACTTGGAGGGCGACGATACCGATGCCCATATCGATACCCTCGCCCGCTTTGCCGATCCGCAAACGCTGGTGTACCAAGCCTGCAGCGATGAAAGCGACCCGCACTTTGCCGAGCTGTCGGCGATGGCGGCTGAGTTGGCGTCGCTGCGTGATCCGCAAGGACAACCGTATCGATGTCTCGCGCTGCCTTGGGCCCAGCCCATTCGAGATGGTGAGCGCCGGCTGGCGGCTTCCTACGCCAATTTTCTGATCATCAATGGGGCAGTGCTGATGCCCGCTTACGGCGATCCCGCCGACGAACTCGCGGCGGACGTGTTGCGAACCGCCTTCCCCGATCGGGACATCGTGTGTATCCCGTGTCGATCATTGATCTGGCAGAACGGCAGCCTGCATTGCATCAGCATGCAACTGCCTGCTGAGTCACTCGCATGAGCCACCGATCAACGCTTGGCAAGCAGTCACTCCGAGTCGCCCTGGTTCAAGAGATCAATCACGGTGATGTAGCGGCCAATCGGGCAATCATCGCCGAGCGCGTGTCCGCCGCCGCTGCGGCCGGGGCAAACCTGGTCCTGCTGCAGGAACTGCACAACGGTGCCTATTTTTGCCAACACGAGAGCGTCGACGAATTTGATCGCGCCGAACCGATTCCAGGTCCAAGCACCGAGTTCCTGGGCGAACTTGCTCGCCGTCATTCGCTGG
>JBBQQV010000229.1:0-5529 GCA_038215505.1 Lysobacterales bacterium | reverse complement strand
GCGAGTTCTATGCGCTGGAGCGCCTGTGGACGGTCGGTGATCAAGCTCCGACGGCCGATGCCAACTCAGCGACCAGCGCCAGCTGATAGTAATGTGGTGCTGCGCAATCAATCGAACTTATCTGCGCTGTCTTTCCGCGTCTGGCAGCGTTGCTCCTCCACGCCATAGCGCTGCTATGCCTCGTCGTCGCGCCTTGCCAGCCGCGCAAATCCACCCGCAGATAATGTCCTCTGATTACCAAGCACCACACTAGCGATATGCGCCTGTTGCCATGAAGGCGCGTCTGTTGGCGGTGGGCAGCGGCATGCCGAGTTGGGTCAATGCCGGATACGCTGAATATGCCAAGCGGCTTTCGCACTGGCTGCCGCTTGACTTGATCGAGATATCACCCGGCCTGCGCGGCAAGTCCCGCGATGCAGAGCGCGCCCGCAGCGACGAAGGTCAACGCCTGCTCGCCGCCATTCCGCGCGGAAGCTGGGTTATTGCCTTGGAGGTCAGCGGCCGCTCGCTGAGCTCGGAAGGATTGGCCGAACGCCTGCAGCAGTGGCGCATGCAGGGGCAGGATCTGGCCCTGCTGATTGGCGGCCCCGAAGGCTTCGACGCAAGCGTCCTGGCGCGCAGCGATGAGCGCTGGTCACTCGGCCCGTTAACCTTGCCACACCCCTTGGTGCGGATTGTTGTGGCCGAGCAGCTCTATCGCGCCGCGAGCCAGTTGGCCAATCATCCTTACCATCGAGGTGGCTGAAGGCTTGGGGGAGCGCCGAAAGGCCGGCTTGCATTAATCCGGCGAAGCCAGTTGCCGCTTCCGGCGCTGTTACAGCCGCCGACTCAGAACAAGTCGCCGCCGGCCGAAAAAGCGCGCTCCAAGGTATCGCCCAAGCCACCGATTTCAAGCACCAGCCGGTCCAGCTCGCTGGCGTTCAAGCCGTCATACGGACGGTTCTCGCACAACTGCAGATAAGGCGCGCCGTCCAACATCGATTGCGCCAGATAGCCAACACGCTGCTGCCAATTGAACTCCAGCGCACGCCGGCCATCGAGCCCGGTCATGGGTGCGATGGCGGTGCTGAGGCGCAGATATTTGCGGCCATCATCGCCTTCAAGTTCGGTCAGAAAGATGCCTTGCCGACGGCGGCCGCCGTCCAAGGTGATTTCGATGGCGATCAAGTACGGGTCGTTGGTGCTGAGTGTGTAGACACCGGCGACATGAGCGCGGATCTGCTCGAAGGACTGCATGAGTGAGGGTCGAGAATCTAAAAAGGAGACTCCGTATGCTACGCGGCGATGCCATTCCTGTCTGCCGCCGCCGCCCTGGATCAACGCATTGCTGCCGCAGTGCGGGCGATTCCGGCCGGGCAGGTTGCCTCTTACAGCGGCATCGGCCAGCGGATCGGCTTAACCCGCGGTGGTCGCCGGGTGGCGCGCATGCTCGCAAGCAATGATGACCCGACCTTGCCTTGGCACCGCGTGCTGAAGGTGGGCGGGCGGATCGCCTTTACTGCCGATAGCGCTGAGTTTGCTGAGCAAGCTCGGCGGTTGCGGGCGGAAGGCCTTCGGGTGGTCGGATCGCGAGTGATCCCGTCGCGCGGAGACGATGATCTGGATACAGCGATTTGGAGTGGCTGAGCGGGCGCTTCAGTGCTCGACTTTGGGTGAGCCGCCATCGAAATTGCACGTCGATCCAGCTGTTCGTTCTGGCCTTCGCAGGATCGGCCGAAAGATAGCAAACCCCGCGCCTACACGTGCTTTCGCAGCGTCCCTTCTTCATTCAGCAACCGGTTGATCCGGGTGAACACTTCGCCGCGCGAAAAAGGCTTCTTCATGAAGTCGTCGGCACCGATGCGTTGCACGTAGAACTGCTCGGTGGCCATCTCGTTGCCGCTCATCATGATGACCGGGATATCGCGGGTGATCGGGTCGCGGCGCAGTTGGCGCAGCGCTTCGAAGCCGCTCATGCCGGGCAGGACGATGTCGAGAAAGATCAAAGAAGGCGCATGCGCGCGCGCCAGTTGCAGGCCGCGTTCGGCGTCGGCGGCGTCCAGCACGTCATATTGGTTTTGCCGCAGGATGCGGCCGAGCATGGCGAGAATGGTCGCGGAGTCGTCGATAACCAAGACGCGCGTGCCTTCCGGTGCACTCCTGCGCGGACTATCTTCACGACGCTCCACTTTGCGCGCCGCTTGCGAACGGGCCCTTGCGGCGGCGGCTTCGGCATTGACTGCAGCTGCTTCGCGTATGGCGCGGCGCTCATCAATGAGCTGGCGAAGCCGATCAAGAAAACTCATGCGGGGCCCCCTGACCCTGAAGTTGTGGCGACAGTCTCGCATAAAGCGCTGTTGCGCTTGGCGGAAGTGCAATCCTTGATGCGCATTTCAACAGCGTTGGGTCATGCTCAAGCGGACATGAAAAACCGCCAACGAATGGCTGCCAGCCGCCCGGTATGATGACCTCCCGCCAACGTCTTCGCCAACGTCTTGACACCCATGCTTGAGCAACTGCCGCCAATTACCAAGGCCATCCTCTGGAGCAATGCGCTGATCTACGGCTTGCAGGTGTGGCTGGGTGAGCCAGCGTTCGTATCGTTCATGTTGTGGCCGTGGGGTAGCTATCCACTGGGCTACGATCAGGGCGCACTGGTGACCGCCGGGTTTTTGCCTTGGCAGCTCGTGACTTACGGCTTCATGCATGGCGGATTCGTCCATCTGTTTTTCAACATGATGGCGGTGTTCATGTTTGGCGCGCAGATCGAACAGGTGTGGGGTAGCAAGCGTTTCGCGACGTTCTACTTCGCCTGTGTGGTCGGTGCCGGTCTCACTCAACTGGCCGTGGTGACATGGATGGTTTCCGAAGGCGGTCCCGCGTTTCCAACCTTGGGCGCCTCGGGCGGGGTGTATGGACTGCTGCTGGCGTTCGGGATGATGTTTCCCAATCGACAGGTGATGTTGCTGATTCCGCCCATTCCGATGAAGGCGCGCACCTTGGTCATCGTCTTTGGTGCCATCGAGATCTTCATGGGTGTAACCGGCACGCAAAGTGGCGTCGCCCATTTTGCGCACCTGGGCGGCATGCTGTTCGGGTTCCTGCTGATCCAGCACTGGCGCGGGCGCTGGCCATTTTCACCCAAGCGTCGGCAGTAGCGTTTCCCAGCGAGACAACCCATTCGGCGCGCACCATTTGCTGGACTTGGCCGGTGCAGGTGTGCAGCAGGAGGGCCGCGCTCCCGCGCGGCTGCCGTTGGCGAGTCCAAGAGCGGCGTCGCGGGAGCGACGCCCTCCAAGAGCGCGCTTCGGTCAGATGCGGCGGCTAGCCCGGTAGCCGCAGAAAATCCGGACTCGCAATCAACCGCAGCGAATCCAGGCGCGGCCGCGCTTGCGGCAACACATCACACAGGGCGCTAAGTTCGGCTTGCAGAGCGGCAATCTCCTGCGGTCGCACAGCGGGGTTGACGACGGCAAGCGTGCTCAGGCGTTCGATTTCGTGGCCCAGCAATGCGTTGGCGGCAGCAACTGCGGCGGCAATGCGTTGCGCGGCCATTGCGGCGGCCGCTTCACCGGCGCGTTTGACCAAGGGCGGAACCAAGGTCGCCATCGGTTTGCGGTAGCGCTGCAGGTCGACCGTGCGCTCCGCCGCACGCTCGCGCGCACGACTGCTGGGCGCAAAGCCTTCGCGCAGCTGCAAGCGGGTATCGACGACGCAGCGCATGGGCTCTGGCGGCAGGTAGCGTTCCACTTGCAACGACCGCGGGGCGACGCACTCAAGTACAAACACCGCTTCCAGCAGCACCGTGCGCGCGGGCAATCCTTCATCCAGCAGAAAAGCGGCGTTGCCGGTCTCGCTGCTCAAAATCAAGTCTTCTGCGGCCAACACCAGCGGATGATCGGCACGCAGAAACAGCAGGTCATCGCGAGCCAAGGCCGTGGCACGATCAAACGTGGCCGAACAGGCACCGTGCTTGAACGCCTCGAAGGCGTCCAAGGTCAGGTATTCGGGATCGAGCAACCAGACCTCCTTGCCCAGCAATTCGTGATGCACGCCGAACTGCTCAAGCAATCGCAACGGATAGTCGTCGCTGCTGGCGCGGGCGTCGTCGGCCAGCAGGGCTTGTCGCAGTTCACCCACATCGGCACCGCGTTGGCTGGCGAGTTCAAGTAAACGATCCCGTCCACGCAGAATCTGCGCGCTGAGCTCGGCATGACGATCACGCGTACGCGCGTTCAATGCCTCCAATTCGCTGGGCTCATCGAGCGCGACAGCCGTCAATTGCTCGCCAAATTCACGCAACAGCTCGCGGCCATCGGCGCACACGCCAGCGAAAGCATCCAAGCCTTCCGCATACCAGCGCTGCAGCGCGTGCTGCGGGCTGTTCTCGATGGCACAGGCGTGCAGATGCACGTCGCCACGTTGACCGATACGATCAAGTCGGCCGATGCGCTGCTCAAGCATGTCGGGATCGAGCGGCAAGTCCCAGAAAATCAGATGTTGGGCGAACTGGAAATTGCGGCCTTCGGCACCGATCTCGGAGGCGATCAACAGCCGTGTGCCTTCAGGATCAGCAAAAAAAGCGGCGTTGCGGTCGCGCTGCAGCAGGTTCATGTCTTCGTGAAAGCGGGCGACCGTCATGCCCGAGCGCAAGCGCAGCGCTTCCTCCAAGGCCTGCACTTTGGCCCGCGAGCGGCACAGCAACAGCGCCTTGGCCGGTTCGATGCTGTCGAGCACGCCAAGCAACCAGTCCATGCGCGGGTCGCGGGTGTAGTCATGCTCCGGCTCGACGTGCTCGGGCGTGCCGATGTCGGCATGAAACTCGGCGCGCAGGCGGCCTTCCAAGTCGGCTGCGACTTCACTTGGGCTGAGCACCTGCAGATGGGCGACCCGCCGCGGAAAGCCGCCCACCGCCAAGCGGCGGTTGCGAACCATCACCCGACCCGTGCCATGACGGTCGATCAGGTCATCAATGAGGGCAGTGCGTAGCGAATTCGCCGCATCGTCGGTCGCCGATTCGATGGCGGCAAGGCGCGCCGGCAACTGCTTGCCCTCTTCCCCGAACAGGCTTGCCAGCTGCACAACGCCTTGCGCATCCGGGCTGCGCCCGGAGAGCAAGGCATCGACCGAGTCGGAAACCGCGACGAAGCGCTCCGACTCGGCGATAAAGGCTTCAAAATCCCCGTAACGCGCCGGATCAAGCAAGCGCAAACGCGCGAAATGACCGGTGCGGCCCAATTGTTCGGGAGTGGCCGTGAGCAGGATGATGCCGGCGGTTTGCGCGGCCAGCGCCTCCACCAATTGGTACTGAGGACTGGCCAGCTCAGGCGACCAGCCCAAGTGATGGGCTTCATCCACCACCACGATGTCCCAGCCAGCCGCCAGCAGTTGGGTGCGGCGCTTACGATCGCTGGCCAGCCAGTTGAGCGGCGCAATGACCTGCTGTTCGTCCTCAAATGCATTGCAGCCGGGCGCGCTGGCTTCGATCGCCTCGCAACGCTCTTCGTCAAACAGCGCAAAACTCAGATTGAAGCGGCGCAGCAACTCCAC
>JBBQQV010000228.1:0-5551 GCA_038215505.1 Lysobacterales bacterium | reverse complement strand
CACCAATGCCAAGGCTCGAACATCACGCCGTGCCGGTTGTCGCGCGGATAGCTCATCACAAAGCCAAACTCGCCGGCATGCCGGCTCAACCAGGCAAATGCTGAGGTCAGTTCGAAACTGGTTTCGGCGGCCGGTTCACCCTGGCAGCTGATGTCGATCGCGCGGCCACTGTGATGCTCGGAGTAGCCCGGCGCGGCATTGACGCCAAGAATGTCTTCAATTCTCATACCACGCGCCAACTTGCGTTCGAAAATTCCGCGCTGGTAATCAATGCTGCGATAACCCGATATCGCTTCCAGCAGAATACTTTCTGCGTGCGCCGCCAAGCGAAGCTGCTGCCAGGCGTTGGCCGTTGGCGCCAGTAACCACAGCGGTCGGCGATAGCGATCAAAGCCGGCCAAGCTCAATCGTCTCGGCTCAGCGATCGGCGACAGGTCGCGAAGCGCGCCATAGTCCGCATTGATTCCCAGCGCCAGCAAATGCTGGTCTTGGCCTTTGGGGCCAAGTGTCTGCTGGCCTTGGCACAGATCCCGCCAAGGCTGATCGGTCAAGGCGCGCAAAGCCTGTGCCAATCCTGGCTCACGCGCTGATGTGGGGAGCAATGGCTGCCAATGTTCACCGCCTGCGACGGCCAGAAATCGGCCATCCCGCTTACGCCGCAACACCCACTCGGCAAGCGCCAGCGCTCGTGCCGCCCCGCTGCCGCGCGCGCGCACAAGGTGAGTCGGCCAAAACTCGATGGCTGGCGTGTTGATCAGCTCGCGGTGGAGACGGCGCATACGGGCTAGTTTAATCATCCGCAGGCAGATCGCCTTGCGTTGGCTCAGTCAACCCGCCGACCCTTGAGGGTGTGAAAGGCTGCTGGATCGGCTTGCGCGATTGCGTCGGCGGCAGCTTCGCCCGCGCTGATCCGATGGTTCGTCTCGCCTTGTTCGCTTGAGACAGTTCACAATTCGAGGGCATGCGGACGTCGTGTCATCCGTGAACAAACTCCACCGGAAACTGCCATCAAAATGAGATCTGCGCCGATTGTGTCGAAAGAGATTCGAGCCTTGCTCGCGAGGGTCTTGAAGGTGTTCGGTTCCGAGTGGAGCGCCGAAGCGGCGGCCGAGTTGCACGAGCAGATCGAGCGTGCGGCCGATTCGGAAGCGGAGTCGGCAAAGTCGACCATCGCCGATGCACTGTTGGAGTTGTCGGTATTTCTGTGCTCTCTGGTCGATGTTAACGGGCCACCATCGGCAGGATCCAAACTGCGCGTCGCGGCAATGTGCGTCGCGATAGCGCCAGAGCTGGCATCCGCACCTACAAACTCAGCTAGCGAGGAGGCGCCAACCACCGCGCGTGCGCCGCTGGTCCTCCTGCTGGTCCCGCCCGGAGCGATGCTGCTCGATCTGTCCGCTGAGGTTGGGCGACGCAAGCTGCTGGTGGCTCAGGTTGATTCTCTGGATGCGCTGGCAGCCGAGGTGTCGCGGCGAGTGGTGAACGTGGTGGTGATTGCCCCTGAATGGGGCGACCGTGCCGCCGAAGTGGTGGCGCAGATCGAGCGCGCACATCCGCAACCTCTCACCCAGCCGGGTACGGTGATGTTGATTGCCAGCGGCGATCGCGCCCGTCGAATGTTCGCGTTGCGTGCGGGCGTGGACCAGGTTGTCGAGTCGCAGTCCAGCGCCGAACTAGCTGACGAGATCGCCGCGTTTGTGCGCAAGCGTCAGCACTCGGCGTTCCGCGTGCTCATCGTTGAGGATGATCTCGGCCAGGCGATGTTTGCGCAAAAAGTGTTGGGACATCGCGGTATGGAAACGCGGGTCGCCCGCTCTGCGGAAGAAGCGCTGCAGGCCGTCGATGGCTTCCACCCAGACCTATGTCTGCTTGATCTCAATTTGCCTGATCGCAACGGCATTGAACTTGCCCAGATGTTGCGAGAGAAGCCGGGTTTCGAACTGGTCCAGCTCGTTTTTCTCACCGGCGAATTGAACCCCGAGGCGCGCACTTTGGCAGTCAGGCTTGGCGCCGACGATTGGATAGTGAAGCCGGTGCGCCCGCGCGACTTGTTGGCAGTGGTCGAGAGTCGCGCCGAGCGCGCGCGGCGGGCTGCTCCGCACGATCCGACGACCGGTCTGGGTCGCGAGGCGGCGCGGGGCGTGCTCTCTCGCCGAAGGCTACTTGCGGCGATCGGCGACGCCATTGCCGCCTCCACGGAATACGAGACGAGCGTGCTGATTGCGGTATCACCGCAGGCGACCGCCGAGACTCTTGTGGATGTGAGTTGGGAAGACCAGGCGTCCCTCGGCGGCGAACTTGCGCGCGCACTGCGAGCCGATAGTCTGGTGCGTTCGGAAGTATGCCAGGCCGAGACGATGACCTGCCTGTTGGTTGTCGATCCCGCGGCGGCAAGTCAGGCCGGTCTCGCCGCAATTGCGGATGGTCTCGACCGGCGCCAATGGCTGACATCTATTGCCGGAATTCAATTGCCGTTTGCGGTCGCGGGTGTGGTGTTGGATCCGACCCAGTCCGCCCACCGCGTCATCGACGAAGTCCTGACTTTGCTCCGCAAAGCGCAACAGATGGCACCTCGGGTGCGCTTTCAAGCCGGCGCCAATGCGGCATCGGTGCCGGCAGGCTGGCCAGAGCTACGAACGATGTTTGCCAACGATGCCTTGGGGCGTTCGCATCGGCTGCTTTTCAATCCGCTTATGCCGGTCACTGGCTCGCGCAGCGGCCAGTTTTTGTTGACGGCGGAGTTTGAAGTAGCGCTTGGCGAGGGCGGCAGCACGGTGCCCGACCATCGCCAGTTCGCACGCTCATCGGGCTTCCATCTCAAGCTAGACCAATGGATGGTGGCCCGTTGCCTTGATCGCTTGCGGATGTCGCGCGATGGGCTGTCGCTCATTGTAGAAGTGTGTCCTGAATCGATTGACGATCCCGGATTCGCCGCGTGGCTCGCATCAGAGCTGACACGCAGACGAATGAGCTCACCCCACTTGACCCTGCTGGTGTCTGCGGATCGTCTGCGTAGCGCCGGCAGCCGCGCGGCCAGCTCGTTGCAAGTCATTACCACGCTGGGGGTGCGGATTGCACTGGGTCCGCTGACCGAGAATACCGCGGACTTGGCCTTGGTCAGACTCGACGAAGTGCAAATGGTCACCTGTTTGGCGAAGCCGCAAAATGGCGAAATCCCCGCCGCCGTGCTGGCGGCTGCGCAGGAATATGGCAAGTTCGTGTGGGTGACTGATGTCGATGATGCCGCCGCTGCGGGCAGCCTGTTCAGGCAAGCCGTGCACTACGTCAGCGGCTTGGCGATCACACCCCCACTGACACGGCCCGAGTTCGACTTCCCGGTTACGTGAAGCTGCAGGGTGGAAAGTGGGCTGTCCACGCGGTCTGAGTCGGGACGCCTGAGGAATTGTAGAGCACGGAAGACAGCTGCGGCATCGCTCGGCAGATGCCTGCGGCAGTGTTTTTAGGGTTTGACGTCACCCCACCGCCCCCCTATCATTCGCGGCCCACGTGGGCGGTTAGCTCAGCGGTAGAGCATTGCCTTCACACGGCAAGGGTCGCAGGTTCGATCCCTGCACCGCCCACCAATGATATCAACGACTTAGGCTCACTTCGGTGGGCCTTTTTTGTTTCTGTACGCGAAAAGTACGGGAATCTAAAACCTGCCCGAACGGGTCTTGAGTACGCTCATGGCAGTGCTTTCCCTTGCTACGTTCAGTCTCGCCAATTGCAATCGCTGACGGGCGGCATGCTTGGCTTGAATGCCGGCTGTGCTGCCCGTGCGGAAATACGCCTCGATGCCTTTGTGCCGGAAGGATCGGATCATGGGCGGGACGGTATACCTAGGCTATACGGCCAGCAAGTCACATCGCCAACCCCGCTAGCGCATCGCTTGCGCACTTTTGTTGCAGATGACAATAGTGCTTTTTGCGCATTGCCACTGACGGTCCAGACAACGCAGCGACGGTGAAGAGGTCGAGCCCTGCGCCTTCGTTTCCTGGATGGTGCAAAGGTGCAATCAGGTCGGTGATGGCGCAGAGCCGCTAGGCATTCCGACGACGGCTGACGTGCTCACCAATCGTTTCGTTGCGGCAGCAGTCCTCGCAGCTCCTGCTCGGTCAAGTTGCGCCACTGGCCGGGCTTCAAGTAACCGAGTTTGATGTTGACGATGCGTACGCGGATCAGGGTTTTGACGCGATAGCCGAAATGCGCGGCCATCAGGCGGATCTGCCGGTTCAGCCCTTGTGTCAGCACTATGCGAAATCCGTATTTGCCCAGCTTGCTGGTTTTGCAAGGCTGGGTCAGCTCGCCGCGGATCGGCACGCCCTTGGCCATCGCGCGCAGAAATTCGTCGCTGATTGGCTGAGTGACAGCGACCAGATACTCTTTTTCTTTGGCGTTTTCGGCGCGCAGCACTTCGTTGACGATGTCGCCGTTGCTGGTCAGCAGGATCAGCCCTTCGGAGTCTTTGTCGAGGCGGCCGATAGGGAAGATGCGCTGTGCATGATCGACGAAATCGACGATGTTGCCTTTGACATCGTGCTCGGTGGTGCAGGTGACGCCAGCGGGTTTGTTGAGCGCGATGTAAACATGTTTGCGCGTACCGCTAGCAGCGCTGCGAACACGCACCGTCTGCCCATCCACCATGACTTCATCGTCGGCTTCCACGCGGCTGCCGTTGCTCGCGGGCTTGCCGTTGATGGTGACGCGACGCTCGGCGATCAATTTGTCGGCTTCGCGACGTGAGCAATGGCCGCTCTCGCCGATGTATTTGTTGACGCGGATGGAGGTGGGTTGGTCGGTCATTGAATAGGTCTGGCGAAAAAATCAAATAGCACATGGGCAGGAGTCAGTCGCAATGCGGGACTCGGGCCGGAGTCAGCCGGGCGACGCATGACGACCTGCAATCAGGCAAACAGCTTAGCGGACGCGGTTGCCGATGGTGGAGGCAGCTCAATCTCGCGGATCAAGCCCTCGCCTTGTTGGCGGACATTGCCCACCGCTGCGGCAACGGGATGAAAGCGGAGTGCGGGCACCGGTGCGGCCTCGGCAACAGCGGCGGGATCGCCTCGCAACCACTCCATGTATAGCGACGCGGGAAGAATCAGGGGCATCCGATCATGCACTTGGGTGATCGTGCCGGCGGCGGGTTGGGTGATGATGCTATAGCTGTCGATGGCTCCCTCGGGGCCATGCCAGCGGTCCCACAGGCCGGCAAACATCAGCAGCGGGGCAGCGGCCGAGTGAATGAACCATGCTTGCTTGGACTTGCCGTCGGCCAAAACTTGCCATTCGTAATAGCCACTCGAAGGCACCAGACAGCGCCGCCGTTTCCACGGCTCGCGAAAGGCGGGCTTGCTGCTGGCGGACTCGATTCGTGCGTTGATCGTGCTGTAAGCGAGCTTGGCGTCTTTCGCCCAGAACGGTATCAAGCCCCAGCGCATCGCCTTCACTTGCGCGCCGGATTCAGTCGTGCCTGCGTCATTCGCACCTGCGTCATTCGGCCCTGCGTCATTCGGCCCTGCGTCATTTGGGCCTGCGTCATTTGCAACTA
>JBBQQV010000227.1:0-5569 GCA_038215505.1 Lysobacterales bacterium | reverse complement strand
TCTTCGGGTCGACCACAGCGCCTGCAGCGCTGCGGCGCATGCTGGCCACCACGGGCAGCAACGCCCTGCAGGCTGAATACGTGCGGATCACGCAGCGGGGCTTGTCGGCCAACGGTGTCTTGCAGACGGCGCTGCCGGGGGCGAACGTGCCGGCAATCCCCACCGCCAGCATCCCCATCGGCACCACAGACAATTTCAGGCTGGATCAGGACAGCCTGGCCCGACAACTGCGCATGGTGGCGCAGATGGTGGCCGCTGGCCAAATCCTGGGCATGCGGCGTCAGGTGTTCATGGTGTCGATTGGCGGCTTTGACAGCCATGCCAATCAAATGCGCGACCAGCCCGGCCTGATGGCGCGGGTGGCGCATGGGGTGGACTACTTCTTGAGCGCCATGAACACCATGGGATTGCTGAACAACGTGGCCCTGTTCACCGCATCCGACTTTGGCCGGGCGCTGCTGAGCAACGGCGACGGCAGCGACCACGGCTGGGGCAGCCATCACTTTGTGGCCGGCGGCATGGTGGCCGGGCGCCAAATTTACGGGCGATTTCCTGATGTGGCGCTGGGAAGCGCCGACGACATTGGGTCGGGCCGCCTGCTGCCTGCGCATTCGGTGACCCAAATGGCCGCGCCCTTGGGGCGCTGGATGGGCTTGTCGGCCACCGAGGTGGCCACCGTGCTGCCGGGGATCGGAAACTTCGATGCCATGGCGCTTCGGTTCTTGTAGCCGCGGTCAACACGCTCCAGCAGGCTCACCATGTGAGTGAGTGAGATCATGACGTTGGGGCAGATCCCAAACGGCAGTCGCCCGCATCAATCACAAAGGGCACTCGCTACATCAGACCGGCGACTGTCGATGCGGTGCCCGTTGACCGCAAACCTGCAGCGCCGCGACGGCCGAACCATGCACGTGCGCAAGGCCGATCGCCACACGCCTTGCCAACAAACGCTGGGCGGCTTCCTCAAGCTCGGCTCCAACCCCGGCCGCAATCACCGCGCGTTGGTCTAGGCCAGCAGCTCACCGCGCACGCCGCAGTGCCCGCCTGTCCAAGACACATCAAAGCGCGTAACACTCATTCCCCTTATCCGAGCCTGGGTGTGGCAAGTGACACGTTGCTGCGGGGCAGGCTTCCCGCGTTCACCACATGCGGCGCAGACCATCGACAAGGAATGAGCGCACGCCACGCAGAACATACTTTCATGAACGTCCACTAGGATACGAGACCAGCCCAGGATACGAGTGGCCCGTTTTCTGCTTAAATTTCATAAGAGGTGAGTCCATGAAGATCAGCATTTTTGGGTTGGGGTACGTTGGCGCCGTGTCAGCCGGTTGCCTCGCTTCAGATGGTCACGACGTGATTGGGGTCGATCCCAACGCGACCAAGGTAGACCTGATCAATAGTGGCGTCTCGCCGATCATCGAGAAGGACATTGGCGAGATGATCGAGCGTGCGGTCAAGGCTGGCAAACTGCGGGCAACAACCTCGGTCAAAGACGCAGTGAAGGCTTCTGATCTCTCGCTGATCTGCGTCGGCACGCCCTCCCAACTCAACGGCAACCTAGACCTCTCCTATGTACGGCGCGTCTGTGAGGAGATCGGCAGTGCCATGCGTGACAAGGCCAGCTTTCATGTCGTCGTTGCTCGGTCGACCATGCTGCCCGGCTCCATGCGCAATCTGGTGATTCCCACCTTGGAACAGGCATCCGGCAAGTCTGCGGGCGTTGATTTTGGAGTCTGCAACAACCCGGAGTTCTTGCGCGAAGGCACTGCTGTTTTTGACTACTACCACCCTCCTAAGACAGTCATCGGCGAGACCGACAGCCAAGCAGGCCAGCGACTCGTCGATCTCTACGAGGGGCTTGATGCGCCGATGATCCGCACGACTGTGGAAGTGGCCGAGATGGTCAAGTACGCGGACAACAATTGGCATGCGGTCAAGGTGGCGTTCGCCAACGAGATCGGCAACATCTGCAAGGCAGTCGGTATCGACGGCCATCAGGTGATGGACATCTTCTGTCAGGACATGAAGCTCAACCTGTCGGCCTACTACATGAAGCCAGGCTTCGCGTTTGGAGGATCTTGCCTGCCAAAGGATGTACGTGCGCTCACCTACAAGGCTCGCAGTCTGGACCTGGACTTGCCACTTCTCAATGCAGTGCTTCCTTCCAATGAACGCCAGATTCAACGCGCCATCGAGATGGTGACAAGCAAAGGCCAACGCAAGGTAGGCGTGCTGGGCTTTGCCTTCAAGGCCGGTACCGATGATCTGCGTGAGTCGCCGATGGTGGACGTGATTGAGCACCTGATCGGCAAAGGCTTCGATCTGCGCTTGTTCGACCGCAACGTCAACATGGCAGCGCTGACTGGCGCCAACCGTGACTACATCCTCAATCACATCCCCCACATCTCCAAGTTGATGGTGAATTCAGTGGAAGAGGTGATGGCATTCGCCGACACCGTGGTGATCGGCAACGGCGCTGCAGAGTTCAAGGCGGCGGCTCTCAACCCGCGTGAAGGGCAATGTGTGGTGGACTTTGTCCGCATCACCGACCGCACCAGTGGCCTGGGCTACGACGGAATTTGCTGGTGATTGCGCCAAATCAGGTGGCAGCACCCGGCAACGCGCGCCGCGTGCTGATCTTGGTTGAGAACCTGCCTTCGCCGTTTGATCGACGGGTATGGCAGGAGGCGACCACGCTGCACGCCCATGGTTACCAGGTGTCGATCATCTGCCCCACCGGAAAGGGTTATGAATCGCCTTATGAACTGACTGATGGCGTTCACATCTACCGTTACAACCTACCGAATGAAGGAGAGGGCGCGCTAGGCTATCTGCTGGAGTATTCAGCGGCGCTGTGGCACACCTTCCGGCTGGCATACAAGGTACGCCGCGAGCGTGGCTTTGATGTTGTTCACGCTTGCAATCCGCCAGATTTGCTCTTCCTTGTTGGCGCATTCTTCAAGCGGTTCTATGGTAGCCATTTCGTGTTTGACCACCACGACATCAACCCCGAGTTGTATGAAGCGAAGTTCGGTCGCCGTGACATGTTCTGGAAATTGATGGTCTGGCTAGAGCGGCAAACGTTTCGCACCGCAGACGTTTCCATTGCCACCAATGAATCGTATCGGCGAATTGCACTCGAACGTGGAGGCATGCGGCCAGAACGGGTTTTCGTCGTACGCAGCGGTCCCAAGCTGGATCGTTTGAAGATTCAGCCACCCAAGCCTGAGCTGAAACAGGGGCGGCGCTTCTTGGTGGGGTATGTCGGTGTAATGGGCAAGCAAGAGGGCATTGACTACCTGCTGCAAGCCGCGCATTACATCGTGCACGAACTCAAGCGCAACGACGTGCACTTCGGCCTGGTTGGTGGCGGTACGTCGCTGGACGAGATGCGGCAGTTGGCCAGCGAACTGAACCTGGCTGAACATGTCACGTTCACCGGCCGGGTGCCCGACGCTGATTTGCTGGACATGCTGAACACCGCCGATGTGTGCGTCAACCCTGATGTGGCCAACACCATGAACGACAAATCCACCATGAACAAGATCATGGAGTACATGGCGCTGGGCAAGCCTATCGTGCAGTTCGATTTGGCCGAAGGCCGCTTCTCAGCCCAGGAGGCGTCGCTTTATGCCACCCGAAACGACGCTGCCGACATGGCGCGCAAGATCGTCGCGTTGTTGGACGACCCAGAGCGCCGCCAGCAGATGGGACAGTTTGGGCGACACCGCGTGGAGAACGAGCTCGAGTGGCGATTCGAAGCTCCCAAATTGTTGCGAGCCTACGAAACACTCTGGAGCTGCTGATGGCATCGCGTTGCGCTGCACCTGGTTTGCGTCTCAGATCCAACGATGGCGCGGGAATTCGAGCACTGACCACGCTCGCACGGCGACGACGCGGTGGTTTGCTGTTGCTGGCGCTCCTGCTGTCAGCGCCGGCGATGGCCGTCGCTGCTGCCTATCGCCTTCCTTATGACGTGGAGGCACTGCGCGCCCGGCCGGCCGACACAGAGGTACGCCCCCGGTCTTGCCCGCCTTTGGTGGCAGCACCGGTTCAACTGCAGCATGGATCACGCTACAAGCGTGGAGATGGATCGATTTCGCAAGTCGACCCGGCGCATGCTGCTGCTGAAATCGAGGCCACACGGCCAGTACGACAATTCAATCGCATCGTTGCAGACATGGCTAGCCTGTCGTTGCGAGCGCCGCAGTTTGCGGCTACTGCGGCTGAATGTGTGATCCAGCACCTGGACCATTGGGCCACGGGCAAGGCCTTCATGGGCGAGAACTCCAACCAAGGCGAATATGAAAAGAAGTGGGGGTCAATTACCTATTCGCTGGCTTACCTCGAAAGCAGGCAATCGGCCACAGATGCACAGCGCGCGCGCATCGAGGCATGGTTGTCCCGGTTGGGCCACGACGTGCATGCGTTCTACAGAACGCCGGCCGTCTGGGGATTGAACAGCCGAAACAACAACCACGCTTACTGGGCAGCGCTGTCTTGTGTGGCTGTCGGAATGGCAACCAACCAGCCTGAACTCTTCAACTGGGGCATGATACGTTTCATCGGCGCGCTTGGCGACATCGATCCGTCTGGCCATCTGCCACTGGAACTTCGTCGAGGACCAAGGGCGCTGGAATATCACGCCTTTGGACTTGGGCCGCTGCTGTTGCTGGCGGCAATTGCGAACGCCAACGATGTGGCAGTGCCAGCAGCCAGGCTTGCTGCCCTGCAACGCCTGTCCGACAGTGTGGCAGCAGGCATGCGTGACCCCGCAGTATTCGGCAAGTTGACTGGGCAACAGCAGAGCATCTTGAAGGCGCGGCCGGCAGAGTGGGCCTGGGCAGAACTCTCACTCCATCTGTGGCCAAACAGCGAATTGGAAAATCGAATCTCCACAGACCGGCCATATTTCCACATCTGGCTGGGCGGCGACTTGACCATTCGTTACCATGCGCAGCCCCGCTAAAACTAATTCAGAATCGCCACAGCGAATCGGCAACCTACCGCGCGTCAATGATCGGATCTAATAAGCGGCGTCAATCCCAATGATTCCCGTGACGACCTAGCCTATCAAGCCTGCCCGCGTTCGCGGCAATCAAGACTGGATGTTGGGCCCATGGCCAATTGCCATGATCGACTTGGTCAAACCGAAATAGGACTCGGAAACGATAGCGGCACCGACGAATAGCTGCGCCATCTCATGACGGTCAAGTAAGTACCAATCTGGGCTGGTCTTCTTCACCCAAAAACGATTAGAGAATCTCAAGACCGGAATCAAGAACCGCCGGGGTAGCCAAGCTATGAAAGGCAGCCAAGTATGACTCTCAACCGGGAAATGTCTGTAGGGTGTCTGCACAAAATACTGCTTCCCAAGCCGTTCGATCTCACGAGCAAAAACTTGCTGGCGCTGCAAGGAGCGAGCCCTGAATTCATTGCCCGAGCGCAAGGTCCAGACCTCATGCTTAGACACCGTCACATGTTCTATGACAGACGAGCAATAGACGATGTCGAAATAGCCATTTTCAAACTGCAGGCGGTCTGATTCGCCAATCAGGATAGGCAT
>JBBQQV010000226.1:0-5570 GCA_038215505.1 Lysobacterales bacterium | reverse complement strand
AGCGAAATATCCGAGCAGCGGGTGGCGTCGAAGCCAGGGCATGAGGGTCATGGCGTTTTGGGCCACACGCCCGCCAACGTGCCCCGCGCCATGCGCCCTTCACTTTCAACGTTTGAACTGAGAGGCGCGCCGCGGTTGGCGAGCCCGACCGCAGCGACGATGAGCCAAAGCGCAGTACCGAGTACGAGATCAAAGGTCACTACTGCCATCGCAGGCATCGTCTGTGGGACAAGGATAAACATGGCCGCGGCGATCGGCACGTGCATGAGCATCGGCAACAGTGGCCTGCCGGTGCGAGCCGCTCGACCGAGGGGTTGGACCACACAGGTAGCGACGAGAGGCATGCTACGGTGTGCACCGGGCATATGCCTTGTAAGTGATGACCAGGGCGACAACTAGAAGCCAAGCTTCAAGAACCATGAAGATTCCCGGACTGGTTTGCGCCGCCGCGCGCTGATACTGGCCAGCTGCGAACATCCGAAGCAAACCGAGTGCAAGGAAAAACCAGCCCGATAGCGTGACCAGCACAGTCCAGTTTCGCCCCCAGAGGTTGTGTGTGCGCACGAGCGCCAGACCGGCAACGAACATGGCGATTCCCGACAGGTAGACAACAGGCGGGGTTTGAGCGTCGTAGAGATGCGGCTGGATAAGCGGGAACTCGGAAACGAGCATGGCGACCGTGGTTGGTCCGAGGAGGCCGGCAACCTTCCTGGAATCAGTTGCGGCTGTCTCCAGCGGGTGTTTCGCGCGGCCTGACCCGCCGACGGATATCCGCACCGTCATGGTCGGTTCGGTGGCAAGAGCAACTCGTCGCGATGGGCCGCGACGAATTGCGAGAACTCGATCGGCGCTCGGCCCGTCAACTCGGTGACCGTGTGAGTCACCTGTGGCGTGCCCGTGAATCGCGGCAGCATGTGCAGCAGCAACATCACGAGGATCAAGCCGGGCGCGCGACTATCGCGCCACAGCGTGCGGTAAAAGCGCCACGGGCCGGGCGAGACATAGGTGATGGGTGTGCCCAAACCCGTCGTCAACCGAACGGCCATTTGATGAAAGTTCAGCGGCATTTGCGACGTCAACGTGTAGGCCTGCCCGTGGTGCTGTGTGCCGGGTTGGGTCAGCACCCGGGCTGCCACACGGGCAATGTCATCGACGTCCACGAGGGTGAACCGGGCGTTGCCTGCCGGCAGGAAGATGCGATGCCGGCGCGTCAATTCATCGTGGAGCGCGCTGGTGAAGTTCTGCTTGAAGGAGGCCGGCCGCAGTAACGTGTACGGCACGCCGCCGGACATCAGCCGCCGTTCGATCTTGTGGTGCGGAATGAACCAATTGCGCTGTGCTCCCTGCACCGACAAGAACACGATGTGGGTGACGCCGTGTTGCCGCGCCCGCGCGATCAAGTCACCGAAGTCGTCGTTGAGTTGCGGCGGACGCAGCAGGAACAGAGTGTCGCAGTCAGCCAGCGCAGCGTCTTGACTGGCGCGGTCGGAGTAGTCGAAGGCCACCGGCTGCACTCTCGCATCGCCACGCCATTTCGCGCTCACCCTGGCGACGTCGTGCACGGCCGCGCGAACGACGATGCCGTCAAAGGCACGTAGCGCCGCAATCACGGCCGAGCCGACTTGTCCCGTGGCGCCAGTTACGAGGATGCGTTTCATTGCGCAACACTGGTCGGGTTAGTCATGGCCGGGCCAATGGTAGTGGACTGCGGAGCCCTGAGCGACGTTCGGTACTCCGTCTTCATGTACGGCGCAGTCCTATTCATGACCCACTACCTGATTGGGCATTGGTTCGCTGCGGCACAACAGCGCGACCGCCGTCAAGACCAGGATGCCGACGACAATCTGAAACGGGCGCAGATTGCTGCCGTCCGGCAGCACCATCACCGGGATGATCATTGACCAGGCATTGACCGCGGTGTGCAGCACCAGCACCGGCACAACGCTGCCGTGGCTGCGGTTGAACAACCACCCGAACAGCACCGACGATGCGATGGTGCTCAGCGCATACAACTCCATCGGCAGATGGCTTTGCACCGCGCTCGTGCTGTAGAAGAGCGGCAGGTGCCAGACCGCCCAAACCACGCCCAGCATCACGCTTGCGGCACGCCATCCCCAACGCTCCTGCAAAGCCGGCAAGGCGTATCCGCGCCAGCCGAACTCCTCGCCCAGCGGGCCGCCCACAAAGAAGATGAGCAAGAAGTTCGCCGCCGCCATCCCCAATTGACCCGCAGCCGGCGATGGCGGCAAGGTGCCGCCAAGCGCCACGTGGGCCGCGGCTGCCAGCCCCATGAAAGCAACCGGGAACATGAACGCCGGCAGGACCCAGCGCCAGCCTGTACGCCAGCGCAGGCATCTCATCAGCCAGCGGTGCAGTCCGGCAATGCCACTGCAATAAGCAACTACAACCACCGCCGCCAGGCTCGGCCCAAAGCCGCCCGCCAATGACAGCGCGGTGGCCGCAACGGGCGCGTCCACTTTCAGCGCAGGAGCGAGCAGCCAGCACGTCCAGGTCCAGGCAAACGCGAGAGCAAAGAACGTCAGGACGGACGCTGCGGAGCGCGTCTCGCCTCGGCGCACGGCGGGCTCGGAGATCACCACTGCTCCTGATGATGAAGGCATCCAAAGCATCATGGTCTGGCCGCTGGCAAGAGCAACCCGACGATGGCCGCCAGCACCTCGTCGTCGTGTCCGACCCAGGTGTGTCCGCCTTCATCGAAGCCGATGAACCTCGCGCCTGTGATCCGGCCGGCGGTGTACTGCGCGCTGGCATAAGTGCCATAGCGGTCATCGCGCGCACTGATCACCAGGGCTGGCAATCGGATCGACTCCAAAGGGGACGACACCAGCTGCTTGCCCACGGCCGAGTCGCTACGCAAGCCTGCGGCGCGTAGCGACACAGGCAGGATGTTGTCGAGCATCGCCTCGACCCGCACCCGCTCCTGCGGGCTGGCATGCGCGAGCAACTCGGGCGGTGTCGCAAGCACCACCTTGATCACCCGATCGCGCGCCAGATGCAGTGCGGACCAGAACAGGAAGTCCGAGCCGATCATCCGCATCATCGCGGCCTCGACCCAGGGCGGCAGCGGCGGCGCGGACTCCGCCTGCGTGGATGGCTTGTAGGCCAGCGGCACCAGCAGCACCAGCGCACTGACTCGATCCGGGTGGCGCATCGCCATCTGCAGCGCCGACGGCGCGCCTGCCGAGCCGCCCATGACGGCGGCCCTGGGAATGCCCAATGCGTCGAGCAGGCAGACATGGGCATCGGCCTGCGCCGCCGCCGACGCATCTGCCGGCATGGGCGTGCGCAGATAACCGAAGCGCGACATCGCGATCACCCGGATGCCCTGCGAGGCCAACCCGCCCGCGAAGGCCATGCCCTGGTCATGACCACCGCCGCTGCCGTGCACGGCCAGCAATGGCACGCCGGCGCCAGCCTCCTGATACTCGATAATTCCGCAGGAAGTCTGTACCAGCACACTGCCACGGGCCACCCGTTCGATGGCTTTCTGTATGTCGCCGTCGAAGCGCCACCAGATCCACAATGAGGCAGTCGCCAGGCTCAGTGCGATCGCGATCCAAACGGCAAGGCGAGCATTCGCCCTCATCGCCGCAGCGGCTTGCCTACGACGGTGGGCTCGCATTGCATCGTGGAAATGGCGGGCCAGGAGATTACGGCATCGGTCATGGCGCAAAGAAGATGCCCGTTTCATGCCAAGCATTCTGTGCGCTAGCGAACAGCTTGGGTTTCGCTCATCTGGCACATTCTGTTGGCCAGCACAGTACGCCTCCGCAGTCGCACTCTGTTTGCCAGTGATTGCGTTTCATATTCGCCCATCCTCCATAGCAAACACGATGACTTTTCCTATCGCTTTTGCCACTTCCGCCAGCATTTCCCATAAATGACGCAGGCAGGCATTCGACCAACGCCGGTTCGATCAAACAGGTTTATTGACTCCTCGCAGGCCACAAGCGTGCGCACGCTGACGCGCTTCGTTCTGCTGCTGCTCTTGGGCCCGATCCTCTGGATGCAAAGCCGCCGGGTGCGCCGGGTGACTCCTTTGATGCCGGAGGCGCGCGGTCCGCGGCTTGGAGAGTCGGGTAGCGGTCCTATCATTACAGTGCTGATTGCCGGAGACTCGGGCGCCGCCGGTGTGGGCGTGGAGTCGCAGGACCAAGGCCTGTGTGGCCAGCTGGCCTTGCAACTGGGGGTCCACCACACGGTGCGCTGGCAGTTGATGGCGGTCAGCGGTCTGGATTCGCCCGGTTTGGTTCAATTGCTTCTGGATGCGCCGAAGTCCAAATTCGATGTGGTGATTCTTTCGGTCGGCGTCAACGACGCCACGGCTCTGCGCTCGCCGGAGCAATGGTTGCAGTGGCAGCATCGGCTCGCGGCACTGGTGCAAGAGCGTTTCGATCCCGACCTGTTGATCCATAGTGCTATGCCACCTATGCGCGGATTTGTCTCGTTACCCCAGCCGCTTCGATGGTTCATGGGGCGTTGGACGACCGAGATGAATCAGCGCCTGGAGCAGTGGCTGCCGGCAGATGGCAATCGCGTCATGACTTCGCCGTTCGAGGGTGATATTCGCGCCTGTCTGGCATCTGACGGCTTTCATCCGGGCGTGCACGGCTACAAGGTGTGGGCCGACGCCTTCTCGCGAACCATTCTGGATAAGGCGCCGCAAAAATACGTACTTCCACCGCTGCCGCTGGGCACGGGAAACGCAGTGTGGCAAGGAAACTCTGTTGTACGTTGATGTTCATTGCACCTCCATGCGCTCGCCGCGAACCGGAAAGCGGCCGTTAAACTCGATGTGCTGCGGATCGCCACCCCAAGGCGCTCCGGCCGGGCCAGGGCTCTGCGCGTGAATGTGCAAATGAGGCGCGCCGGTATTGCCTGACCACTTGGCCGGCGCAAGGTGCCAACACGCGCGCGCCGTAGATGCAGTAGGCGCGTGGGTCGGCGGGCTGCACGCCGCGGGCACGAAGCCCAAACCCGTCCCGTGCCACGAGATCGACACCATAGGATTGCCTACGCCACGCGCGGTAGCGAGGAACCTCGGCATCCGGTGTTTCGAGGTGCGCATTGGTGCTGAGATTGCTGCCGCCATTGACAACGAGACAGCGAACTGCACTGCGTACGGCCAGGTCATGGCGCCAACCCGTCCGGTACGTGATTCACGGCGCAAACTCGTAGGCCATCGAGGTGAGGTTGCCGATGAAGTACGGCTTGCGCCCTTGCGGCCGCATCCAGGCGGCCTCACCGCGGTTCGGCACCAGCATCCCGTCGCGCCGCTGATAGTTGCCGATGCTGCACTCCCAGGGCAGCATGGTCATAACCCCATCCTTGCCCACGCTGGCACCACGCGCGTCGGCATGCACTGACGTGATCAGCCCGGCGTCATCGAAGCTGAACAACAAGGTCAAGCTGATTGGGCCGTCCACCAGTGTGGCGTTCGCTGAAAGACCGTCTACCGCTTCCCAGCGCACCCCCTGGCTGGGCAGTAGCGCAGTGGGATACCACGCCATCTCGGCGAAGTAGCGCATCAGTTCGCCCCGGGCAATCTC
>JBBQQV010000225.1:0-5571 GCA_038215505.1 Lysobacterales bacterium | reverse complement strand
CAGCACCGCGATGGACTTGGATTCGACTGGCGCCTGTGCGGGTGGAGCGGCAGGCGTGGCGGCATTAGCGTCTGTCGATGCAGGCGTGACGAGCTGCGTCGCGCTATTGGCAAGACGCGAAGGCGCCAGCACAAACTTGTCGACCGCGAAATAGCCCAAGGCCAAGGCCATCACCACCAGCAGCATGTGATCCATCCGCCGCGCGGTTTGCGGCGCGATGGACTTCGTGACTTCGACGTCGCTGTCGCGCTTCAGGCCATCCGGTGTCAGCTCGAATACCCAGCTAAAGATCAGCGCTGGCACAAACCCGATCCCCAACAGAAGGATCACACCGCGTAGCGCCCAAGCGGGCAGGTCGAAGGCCGGAAATACGGTGCTGGCCACCTGCACCATCAGCCACGCAGCGACCAGATACAGCCCGGCCATGCGGATCACGTTGCGGCGCTGCAGTTCTTTGAGTAGGTTCATGGCGCCATCACCGACGGATGCAATTTGGCGCGCTGCGCTCGCTTGCGCAATGTGCTGTCGAAGCTCAGTAAGCCTTCGCAGCCATGCGCACCCTGAAGGTGCAGTGCATCGGCGAAATCCAAGCCCCGACGGTACAGAGCCAAGGCGCGGGTGATGGCGGGTTCATCGGCAAAACGCAGGTTGCGAATCGACAGCAAAGCTTCGATCGTTGTGGCCACGCGATCAGGTTTAAGCCCGTAAGCACCGCGCAACACCCACTCAAGCTCCAATGCCACCGTTAGCGGCACAAAAAATGCGTCGCCGGTATCCAGGCGTTCCGCGACCCGCTTTGCCTGGGCGGCATCGTCGCCGGTCACCAGTCGCACCAGCACGTTGGTGTCAAGCGCGATCATGGTTTGTGCGCAAAGTGGGCGGGATCCATGGCGTCCAACTCAAGTTTCGGTCCCGTGTAGCCGGTGATACCGATACACGCAGCCGCGCTGGTCGCTTTGCGCCCTGGCTCCACCAGCAGCCGCAGGTTGCCGCCTTCTTCAGTCACTTCCAAGCGCGTTCCGGCCGAAATGCCCAGCTTCGCGCGCAAGCTGGCAGGAATCACCACTTGGCCTTTTTCGGAAACGGTGACGATCATTGGCTGGGCCTTGTCTTACTAGGGTAAGCCAAAGTTAGCATTGGGGTTAGAAGGGCGCAAGGCTGATTCGTAGCTGGCGAAGCAGTTCCTATTGGTCAGCCAGCCGTCGCATTTTCGTTTAGTTGATTGGCCTCAAAGCGATGCACTGGCTCTCAGTACCGGCGCATTGGGTGCGGCTCGGACGAGGGGCGGTTCGTCACTCGCAGACGTAATCGCCTTGGTCGTTCTTCTTGCACAGATCCGGCGGACCGAATCGGTCCCACAGCTCGGCGAAGCCCAGTTCGCGCGCGAACGCCGCGAACTGCGGCAGCCGGCGAGCGTCGCGTCCGCCCGGCGACCAAAGGAAATTGAGTATGTCGGCCTGGTTGTGGCTGGGCGCCGCCGCCATTGCCTGAAGCGCGCGCACTGGCTGGCCCAGGCGCAGCAGCGCGGTCGGCACGATTGATGTCAGCAATACTGGGCGCGATGCAAGGCACTGCTCGATCACTGCGAGGGCGGCGGCGACTTCAGCCGGTGTTCCGCCGTAAATGCCCGTATCAATCGTGCGTGCAGCGGCCTCGGGCGGCAACAAGCAGGTGTCGTCATAAGTCGGAAAGCGCGCGGCGGAGAGCTGCCGCGCCGCTGACCAGTCCTGCCGTGCTCGGGCCAGCTCCAGCGCCGCAGAGTCGACCCACGCCAACCCTTGGTCGCGCGCGCGCTGCATGGCGAGGCTGGCGGCCTCAACATCGTCGGCGTGAATGTATGCCAGCGCCCGCCGCCACAAGGCATTGGGATGCGCGGGATCAAGCAGCAGTGTGCGATCCAACGCGGCGATGCCAGCATTGAGGTAGCCGGTATGCAGCAGGTGGCGCGCCTTGTAGAAAGTGGCATCGGCATCGCCTGGCGCCAGAGCCAGCGCGCGGTCGAACTCCGTGCGTGCGTCCAGCAGGCGCCACTGGCGCGTCGCGATCTGGCCCAGCGTCACGTGCGGCTCGGCCAGGCGCGGGTCGAGCGCCAGCGCTTGTTCGGCGCGCGCCCGCGCCTGCAGCGCCGCAGGATCGTTGATCGCCTTGCTGCCGGCGAGCGCGACCTGCATGAGGCTGATCAGGGCGGCGGCACGCGCGAATTGCGGATCCAGCGCGAGCGCCTTGTCGAGCTGCACGATCGCGTCCGGATAAAGCTCGCTGTCGCGGCGTCGATACGCGGCCGTTGCCTCAAGATAAGAAGCGTACGCCTGTGCATCCTTGGTGCCGGCATCGACTAGGCGCGTCTGCTGCGTGTCGCTGAGTGCCACCTTGAGCGCGTCGCTGATGGCGCGCGCGATGCGCTCCTGCAGCGCGAACACGTCCGACAGTTCGCCGTCGTAGGTCTCCGACCACAGGTGGAAGCCGTCGCGCACTTGGATCAGCTGTGCGGTGATGCGCACGCGGTCGCCCTGCCGGCGCACCGAGCCTTCCAGCACGTTGGCCACTCCCAGAGTGCGGCCAATGGTCTCGAAATTCTCGCTGCGGTTCTTGAAGTAAAAACTCGCGGTGCGGCCGGCGACTTTCAGATCGCGCACCTGAGTCAGCGCGTTAAGGATTTCCTCGCTGATGCCGTCGGAGAGGTACTCGTTGCCCTTGTCGGCGCTCATGTTGGCAAAGGCCAGCACGGCGATGGACTTCGGGTTGACGGTGGCGGGTGCGGTCGCTGGGGCGGTGTTTGCGGGTGAGCTGGTGGTGGCCGCTGCGGACGAATCCGCCATTCGCCCCGGCACCCGCACGAACTTGTCAAACGCAAAGTAGCCCAACGCCAGCGCCATCACGACCAAGATCATGCGATCCATGCGCCGCGCGGTTTGCGGCGCGATGGATTCGCTCGCGGCGACCTCGTCATCGCGCTTGATACCCTGCGGCGTCAGCTCGAACACCCAAGAGAACACCAGCGCCGGAACAAAGCCGAACGTCAGCAGCAGGATCACCCCGCGCAGCGCCCACGCGGGCAGGCCGAATGCCGGAAACACCGTGCTGGCCACTTGCGTGACCAGCCACGCCCCGACCAGATACAGCCCGGCCATGCGGATGACGTTGCGGCGCTTGAGTTCAGCGAAGAAGCTCACCGCTTTTTCCCGACGCGTTTGCTTAAGGAAGCTTGGGCTTGCAGCGATTGGTCTTCCAAGCTCAGCCCGCCGTCAGAAGGTTGCGCCACGAAAGCCCCGGAAGGGCCGAGAATCCGCGATCAAGCGTGACCCATTCGCAGCCGTGTTCAATCGCCAACGCAGCGTGGAAAGCGTCGGGAATGCGATTGCCGGTGGCATGCGAGCGCTCGCAGAGTTGCGCAAAGATTCGCCAGTGTCCCGTGCCGGCACGCAGTGGCGCGACGCGCGGATGCGACTGCAGCGCGCGCGCGTAAGCCAAGGCCTCGGGCAGGGGTGTGGGCGGCAGGAACACCTTCGGGTGGGTCAGCACGCGCAGCACGCCGCTCAACACCAGCTCAGAAAGCGCCAGCATTTCCTCGGCAGCAAGCGCATCTTCGAGCCAGTCCCGGCAGCGCCGGTGATGCGGCGCGTCGGTACGGAAGGCGCTGACGAGGACGTTAACGTCCGGCGTCTGCATCCATCACCTCAAGCAGAGCAGCGCCGTCGTTGAGGTCCACCCCAGGTTGCAGGCCGCTGCCGGAGTACGTTGGCAATTCGACCGCCGCGCGCCCGGAGTCAGCGCGTGCGTGCAGGCGCTCGCGCAAGGCCTCTTCCACCAAGGCCTTGAAGCTGAGCCCGCGGCGAGCGGCGAGACTCTTGGCCTCGGCCATAAGTCGGTCGTTAATGTCGAGAGTTGTGCGCATGCACTCGAGCATATTCAGCGATGCATAAATGTGCAAGGCTGACCCAAGTCGTTCATTCGCAATCGAAATCATCGGTTCCCAGCGGCTTGCATTGGGGTGGGAATCCCTCCGCCTGCCAATAGGCCAGCAATCCGCCATCGATCACGCTGGCCTTGAAGGCCGCTGATTGCCGATAGTCGGCGAAGATCGGCAGCCACATCACGGCGATACTCTCAAGAAAATCATCCATAAGTGATTGATTTGTGATGGTTCGATGTCAGCCTGGCTGAGGGGCTGGGATGAATTGCCAGCCGAGCTGTTGGGCGCGTTTTGCGAGCTGGCGGAGGGCGCGTTCACGGTAGCGTTGTTCGAAGTCGTCCTGTCCGCGGTCGCTGTACTCCTCGCCCTTGGTCAGCATGGCGTAGATCAGGCGGGCGAGTTTGTGGGCTGTCGCGGTGATGGTTTTGGGCTTTTCCATGCGTGAGCACAGGCGTCGTAAGTAGGCACCCAACGCCGACTGGCTGGTGCGCAGTGCGGCGGCGGCCAAGCGTAGCGCTTGGGCAGCGCGGTTGGCGACGCGACGGGTCTTGCCGCTCATGACTTTGCCGCTCATGACTTTGCCGCTCATGACCTTGCCGCTCATGACTTTGCCGCCGGTGATGCGGGTGCCCGAGCAGAGTCCGAGCCAGGAGGCAACGTGCTTGTCGCTGGGGAATTTGCTCATGTCGGCGCCGACTTCGGAGATCACCGCCAGTGCGGTGGTGACCTGGATGCCGTCGATGCGGGTGAGGTCGACGCCGCACATCCGGTACAGCATTGCGCGTAGATCGTAGGAGGGCGCATTGCGTGGCTTCGACCGCCGCTTGCCTTTGGCCGGTTCGCCTTCATGCGCCTGCAGGCACTGCAGCTGGGCTTCGATTTGCGCGTCGCATTCGGCGATTTGGGTCGCGCCGAAGTCAAACGCGGCGACAGCCTGCTAACTCGATGCCAATAGCCGTCCAGTTCTGCCCTTTCAGGTTTTGCGCGAGGCGACGCAGGATCATCGGGCGCTCCCTTGCGCAATGTCGGCAACGACGCGTTCGGCCAGCGCACGCAGGTCTTTCATCAGCTTCAGATGACGATTGGTGTAGAGCCAGTAGTTTTTCGCTGCTGCCAGCAGCGCCGGATCATTCTGGAATGCATTCGCGATCTGCGCTGCTGACATGGCGTCCACCGGCGACAAGCCAGCTTGCTGCTGGGCGTCGACCAGTTTGACGCGGTTGATCTCCATTGCTGCTTCGAAGGTGAGCACCTTATCCACATGGCTGTAGTACGCTTTTATGGCACGAACCAGCGTGTCATCACGAATGATGCCGATACCGCCGGAATTGATGATGGTGTCGTAGGTGAGTCTGTTTCCGTCGAGCGTTGTCAGAATGAACATGGCAATGCCGATGGTGTTGGCATCATCGGCTGCGTAGGGCGGCGACGGCTCGATCTCGATACGGCCGCGTGCCGAGTCGAAACCGGAAGGGAGCGACACGCCCGCCGCCTGCTCAATCAGATATCCCATCGCGGACATGCGCAGCGTCGACACCCGATTGATCTCGTCCATGTCGGCGATGTCGCTACGAATGTCCTTGGCCAGGCTGGCCAAGTACACAGCTTCGCGCGAGAGATCGGCGCGCTCCTCATTCCAGTTCGCCACCTGTATGCCG
>JBBQQV010000224.1:0-5575 GCA_038215505.1 Lysobacterales bacterium | reverse complement strand
GGTTACTTCGGCTGCGGAATTTAAGATGATTCGCCCGATTAGCGTCATTCGCGGGCCACTGCTGATTCAGCGGACGATCTTCAAAATCCGATTGTTATAGCTGTCGGTGATGAACAGCGTGCCGTCGCGCGCCTTCGGTCTGCTGCAGTTGATCAACGAGGGCGTGCGCCGCCGCGGCCAGCTGTCAGCACCGCGACTGGCTGATCTGCGTGCGGCCTTGGGTTGGGCGGCCGACAAGGCAGAAGCGCAGGCTGCGGGAGATGCGGTTAGCGACCAATGGCGAGTGCTGGGGCAGATCATCACCGAGCCCGAGGCCAAGCTAAGCGAACGTCGTGTGTGGCTGCAGGGATTAGCCAGCCGCCGCCATGCGCTGTTGCAGGAATTTTCCTACGCCGGGAAGGCTTGGGACCGCGAATGGCAGAACGGTGCGCAGTACGCGGCCGAACTGCGCTTCTACCCAGGCAGCGTGCCGCTGCGCGCCATCGCCCAAACCGTGTCGAAGGTACTTACGGCAGTCAGTTGGTCCGAGGAAGACGCTGAAACTGCATTCGATGCCGCCTCGCAGGCCTTTGCCAGTAACCCCTGGCTCGCTCAGTTCCCGCTGGTGTTTGCTGCCGCAACACCTTTTCGTGATGGCAACGACTGGCGGCTGCACACCGCCGCAGGAACGCTACCTTGGCGAGTTGATGAGGACTCGGCGTGGACCCTGCTTGCGTTCAGCGGCGGCCACGCGGTCACGACAATGGGCGAATGGGCCGGAAACCAATTGCGACTGCTGAGCGGCTGGGACGACAGCGGCGCCCGCTGGGCGCTGGAGACCGGCGAATGAATGAGCGCTGGATCAAGTCGGCGCTGATCGGCGTGCAGACTGAGTCCGCGTTCGAGATTGATGGCGCCATCGGCGCGTTGCTCGCACGCGTCTCCGAGAGTCCCGATCCCGCCCTGAACTTCGCCCGCGGAAGCGGCGTTCTGGCCGCCTGCGAATTGGCGTCGAGATCGCTAGACCCATCGCAACAGCCTCTGCCTGCACCGGCGAAGGCGGATCCCAACACGCTCTCAAGGTCGCATCCGTGGATGTCGGCGATCACCGAAGTGTTTGCATCTGGCCCACCGCACCAGGCCTATGAAGCGCGTCTGATCGACCAAGCCTGTCGGCGACTTGCCGATGTCGGCCTCACCTTACCTCCGATCCTGTTACCGACGGCGCTGCATACCGGGCAGCGCAGTCAAGCATTGCGGTCAATCTTGCTGCCCGTACTTGGCCCGCGCGGGCATTGGCTCGCCGCGCAAAACCCGGACTGGAAATATGCGGCCAGCGTGCTCACGGCCTCGGATGAAGACAGCGAAATGCGGGTATGGCAGGAAGCCAATCATCTGGATAGGCTGGCCTTCTTCCGTCGGTTGCGGGCGAGCTCCGCCGGCGAGGCGCGCGAGCTCTTGCAGGCGAGTCTGAGCGAGCTCGCAGCCAAAGAACGGGTGGACTTTGTCTCTGCCATGAATGTGAATCTGCACGCCGACGACACCCACCTGCTGGACCCACTGCTGAAGGATCGCAGTCGCGATGTCCGCTTCGCGGCTGCGCGCCTGCTCGCCTGCTTGCCGGACTCGGCCCATGCGCAGCGACTCATCGGCTGGGTGGCTGCTCTGCTGGTGCAAAAGCGCGGATTGCTCGGCAAGAGTTGGCAACTTGATGCGCCGCAGAGCGCAAACCCGACTTGGGGCCAATCGGCCATCGAGGCGACACGTCCGCAACACGACCCACTCGGCGAACGCGCGTGGTGGCTGTATCAATTGGTCCGCCAGGTCCCGCTGGGATGGTGGACGGCACAGACCGGAATGAATCCGCAGGGCTTGGTCACCTGGGCGATCAAGAGCGACTGGTCGGCTGCCTTGATTGGCGCTTGGCAGGAGCGGGTGGACGCAAAGGATCCAGAATGGGTGGAAGCGCTGCTGGGTGCGCGCAAGCCCAACGCACGGACGAGCACCAGCGATCTGCTGGCCCTGCTGCCGGTCGCTCAACGCGAGAAGCACTGGCCGAATCAGATCGACGCGCTGAACAAGGACGGCGGGCTCAACGACGTCATCGCGTCATGTGCTCCAGGAGAGACGCTGTCTTGTCACTACTCGAAGGCTTTGCTCACCAGCATGCTTACCTGCTTCGAGGACGACCGCCTTCGTCACGACTACGGACTGCGCGTGTGTCTGTTGGAGTTGGCGTCCCTGCTCCATCCTGATGCACTGGGCAGAGTGATCGACTTGCCACGTCGCGCCGACGAAACGCCCGCGATGGCCGACTGCACGCTGGCCTTTGAACGCATCATCCATGTGCGCGCTGCGCTGCACACCCACCCCTGAAATCTGGCCCGCAACGGAGCTGCAATGACCACTGCCGTACTGCGTCAACACGCCGAGCACGAATACGCCGAGGAGCTAGAACAGCTGAAGAAGTTCGATGAACGAAATCGCCCGGTCAACTGGCAACTCTCGCCTTGGGCGGTGGTGACCTATCTGGTTGGCGGCAAGCTCAGCAACGGATTTGAAGTAACGCCCAAGTACATCGGCAGCCGTCGACTGATGGAGGTTGCCGTCGCCACCGTGGCGACAGATCGCGCGCTGCTCTTGCTCGGTGTTCCCGGCACCGCCAAGTCGTGGGTTTCAGAGCATATGACGGCAGCCATCAGTGGCGATTCGACTCTCCTGGTGCAAGGCACCGCCGGCACCAGCGAAGAGCAAATCCGCTACGGCTGGAACTATGCCCAGCTGCTGGCGCACGGCCCCAGCGAAGACGCCATCGTGCCGAGTCCGCTGATGCGTGCCATGCGGCTTGGCAAGATTGCCCGTGTCGAGGAACTCACGCGTATCCCCGCTGACGTGCAGGACTCGTTGATCACCGTGCTGTCGGAGAAAATGCTGCCGATTCCTGAGCTGGGGTCCGAGGTGCAAGCGGTGCGTGGCTTCAGCGTGATCGCTACCGCCAACAATCGCGACAAGGGCGTCAACGAGTTGTCGAGTGCGCTCAAGCGTCGCTTCAACACCGTGATCCTGCCGGTGCCGGCCAGTGAGGAAGAAGAGATCGCGATCGTGGTCAAGCGCGTCAGCGAACTGGGCCGTGCGCTGGACTTGCCCGCCGAGCCACCCGCGCTAAAAGAGGTCGCGCGCATCGTTCGCATTTTTCGCGAACTGCGCAATGGCAAGACCGAGGACGGCAAGTCCAAGTTAAAGTCACCGAGCTCCACCCTGTCCACCGCCGAAGCGATCTCGGTGATCAACAATGGCATGGCCTTGGCCGGTCACTTTGGCGATGGCGTGATGCGCGCCGCCGACATGGCTTCGGGCATGCTCGGAGCCATCGTGAAAGATCCGCTGCAGGACGCTGTCGTCTGGACCGAATACCTCGAAACGGTGGTCAAGGAACGCAGCGATTGGAAGGACCTATATCGCGCATTCCGTGAGCAGGTGTAAGTCGCTGCCATGAGCGATGGCATCTCACTGTTTGGCATACGCCACCATGGCCCCGGCTGTGCGCTGAGCCTGCGCAGCGCACTGGAAAATCTACAGCCCGATTGCGTCTTGATCGAGGGTCCCGCGGGTGCGGAGCCCTTGCTTGCCTATCTGCTCGAAACCGACCTGTCGCCGCCGATCGCACTGCTGTCGCACGCGGTGGAGGAACCGCAGCTCGCCGTGTTCCATCCCTACGCGGTGTTCTCGCCCGAGTGGCAGGCGATGCGGTGGGCGGCGCAAGCTGGGACGCCGGTGCGGTTCATCGATCTTCCAGCCACGCTAAGCCTCGCTCGGCTTAAAGCAAAGCGTGACGCCGGCCGCGAACCGAGTACAGCGGCGACCACAGCAGCGACGCAGGATGCAGAGCCAGCCGAGCCGCAAGCGGATGCTGAGACCCGCCCGATCAAGCCAGCAGACAGCCCATCTGCGGGCGCGATTTTCGATCACGACACACCGCACGATCCGCTCGATTGGCTTGCGCGTGCCGCTGGTTACGGCGACGGTGAGTCATGGTGGAACCACATGGTCGAGGAGCGCGGTGACGGCGAAGGTCTGTTCGAGGCGATTGCCCAGGCAATGACCGAGCTGCGCGAACATGCGCCGCGTGCAGGGCGGACTGATCAGGCGCATGAAGACATTCGCGAAGCGCACATGCGCAGCCAGATACGTGATGCCCGCAAGCAAGGTTTTCAGCGGATCGCCGCGGTCTGCGGCGCTTGGCATGTGCCTGCCTTGGCGAACCTGGGAGGCGCCGCCGCCGACGCACGGCTGCTGAAGGGACTGCCCAAGCTCAAGGCCCAGACGACCTGGGTGCCGTGGACCTATCAGCATCTCAGCACGCGCAGCGGCTATGGCGCCGGAATCTTAGCGCCAGGCTGGTATGACTATCTCTGGCGGAGCGGCGGCGACGCCAGCCGACGAGCCATCGGCTGGTATGCGCGGGTAGCGCGGCTACTGCGCGAACACGATCTGGACTGCTCATCGGCGCACCTGATCGAAGCAGCGCGTCTGGCCGACACCTTGGCAGCAATGCGCGAGCGACCTGCGCCGGGACTTGATGAAATCAGCGAGGCTACACGCAGCGTCATCTGCAGTGGCGACGACACCGCAATGCAGCTGATCGCCGAAGCGCTGCTGGTCGGCGACGCGATTGGCAGCGTGCCCTCCAGCGTTCCCATGGTTCCGCTGCAACGCGATCTTGAGGTCGAACAGAAACGCCTGCGGCTTAAGCCTGAGGCGCTGAGCAAGGCGCTGGATCTTGATCTTCGCAAGGAAACCGACCTGCAGCGCAGCCAGCTGTTGCATCGGCTGGCACTGCTCGGCATCGGTTGGGGCCAGATAACCAACGTCGGTCGCTCCGCGAGGGGGACGTTTCATGAGATCTGGTCGCTGGCCTGGCAGCCCTCGTTCCAGATCAACCTGATCGTCGCCGGTCGTTATGGTCAGACAGTGGAATTCGCCGCTGGCCAATGCGCCGTCGAAGCGGCAAGAAAGGCTGAAAAGCTGGCCGAGCTGGCCGCACTGATTGATCGCGTCCTGCTGGCAAACCTGGCGGATGCGGTTCCCGTCGTCGCTGCCGAATTGGAAGCGCGCGCCGCCACCCATGTCGATCCACTTGGTTTGCTGACCGCACTGCCCGCCTTGGCCAACGTCTATCGCTACGGCAATGTTCGTAACACCGACGGCGAACAGGTTGCGCATGTGTTTGACGGGATGTTGCTGCGCGCCTGTGTCGGCCTTCCCCTGGCACTTTGCGACCTGGACGGCGAGCCCGCAGAAAGCGGCCGCGCCGTACTGTTGGCAGCGGACCGCGCAATCGCCTTGCGGCAAGGTGAGGAACAGTCGCAAGCCTGGCAGCGGGCGCTGCGGGCGGCCGCACTCGCAGACAGCAGCACGGCCTTGTTGCGCGGACTGTGCGCTCGTCTGATGCTGGATGCATCGATCCTTACGCCTGATGAAATCCGGCAGCAATTGCAGCTGAACCTGTCGTCCGGCACCGAACCGCTGGACGCGGCGCAGTGGCTCGACGGCTTTCTCAATCGGAATGCGACCGTGCTGCTGCACGGCGACACCG
>JBBQQV010000223.1:0-5599 GCA_038215505.1 Lysobacterales bacterium | reverse complement strand
GCTGAAGTGAGCGCGCCGCTGCACATTCACACCGAGCTGCACCCCGTTCGACGCCGCGGGGCGCCTGTATGCCGCGACACGGCGAACCAGCTCAGCGCGATCCGACGCATCGTGGCCGAAGTCGCCGCGGCAATGCCGCCGCCGGCCGTCACGGACATCGATCCACCACTGGCGTGCGTGCCGAAATCGCAGCTCCACTACGGCCGGTTGTACGAGCCAGCTGAACTGCAGGATCGCTTGCTTTGGGCCAGCGGTCTTGTCGGCGACACCAAGCAGACGGCGATCGCCAACCTCAGGATGGCGGAATCACTTGGACCGATGCGGCGCGTGGCTGCTCCGCCGAGTGTCAGCGCCGTAGACGCTCTGGCGGTCGACTTTCCGCACTGCGGCGAAGTCACGGCGCTGCTTCGGCGGCGGATTGCGCTCGCTCATTGCTGTCCGACGCCTACGATTCGGCTGCCGCCCCTTTTGCTCAGCGGTGCGCCGGGCTGCGGCAAGACGGCGCTGGCGAAACGCATCGCAAAGTTGCTGTCGGTGCCCAGCGCGGAAATCGACATGTCCACGCTCCACACCGCGTTCTCGATCGTGGGGTTGGACGTTGGGTACGCGACCGGACGCCCGGGCCGACTTTGGGAGGTGTTGCAGCACGAGTGCATGTCGCCGACCGTGATCCTGGATGAGCTCGACAAAGCCAGATCAGATGGCAGCGACGACGTCGTCGGCTTCCTTTATGCGCTGTTGGAACCCGAAACGGCCAGGCGGTTTGCGGATGCCGCGGTTGGGTTGGCCATCGACGCGTCGAAGGTCAATTGGGTTGCGACGTGCAACGACGTGCGGGCCATCGACCCGGCGATCTTGAGCCGGTTCACCGTCATTGATGTGCCCCAGCCGAAGGTCCACGAAATGCCCGCCGTCATCGCCAGCATTCACCGGGACCTTTCGTCGGCGGCAGACTGGATTGCATGGTTCCAGCAGCCGCTTTCGACCGAAGTGGTCGCAGCGCTGGCTGCACTGTCGCCGCGGGCCGTTCTGCGCGCCATTGAGGATGCGTACGCCAACGCCGCAGCGGCCGGACGACGTGTCGTCATTCCGGCGGATGTGGGCGACAGCCATTCGCCACACCGCAAACACCAGATGGGTTTCATTCACAGCAACACCGCACATGGGGAACGAACATGAACATGACCACGCCCGAACCGACGCCGTTTGTGCAAAGCATCTGCTGGCTGGAGGCGCGCTGTGAATCCGTGCCGGACGGGTGGCAACTGGCTTACAACGACATGCTCTGCAGGCTCATGGCCGCTGACTGTCCAGCTCGCGCCGAAATCATCGTGCGGGGACCTTACATCGACGACCTGAGTCTGAGGGTCACGCAAAGCGCACCCGACCCGGTCGTTGCCGGCATCCTGCGGCGGCTTGAACGCGCCACAGCTCAAACCTGCGAGATGTGCAAGCGGCCGGGAAAGCTTCGGTGTCTCGACCGTACCCTCAAGGTCCTCTGCGGCCAATGCGCTGGGCCACGTCTGGCCTCCCTCGCTCTGACTCGCGTCATGCGAGATTTGGACAAGAGTGCGAAAGGCAGCTCGGACGAGGAGATCTGGTGGGAGACTGCGCCTGTGCAGCTCCGTCCGCTTTTTCCGGCGTCCGCATGGCAAGTGCTGGACGTCGCTGGGGTGCCATCCCCAGTTACGTACACAAGTAGTCGACGGCTTGAGGCGCATCGGCCATGGCTTGAAGCGGTGCGACGAGCGCTGGACGATGCGCAGTAGGCCGCTCATGCAGACTGATGAGCATTGCAACCTGCGGCCAGCACCCGTTGGTCAAACGTCCATCTTGGCTGGCGTTAGGGTCAATTCAGTTCTAGGAATCAGATGCCCCAATTGCTCTCTCCGCGCCATACGCCAGTTTGCGGACGGGACGTCAAAGTCTCCGCATTCTCGATGGCGGCCTTAACTGCTCTGACTTCGTCCCTCCAGAGCGAGGCGCCGATCTTGGCGTAGGCCTGGTGACTGCCAAGGTCGTCCCAGTAGCTCAAAGCGGCATCTCGGGAAGTCAAGGAAACAAGCTTGATCTTCTTCTGAACCCATTCAAAGAAGAGACTTTCGCGGCGTGGATCGGTCATGTTCCACGCGTTCCCGCAGATCACCAAACACGTTTGCCGATTGCGCAATTCGAGCTTTGCAAAGAAAGGCATCTGGGCATTCGTCCAACCGAGCAAGCCTGCCTTGAGGGCTGAATCGAACGATGACGTCGAAGTGTTTCTTTTTTGGAAAGCGCGAAGAGCGCCGAGCTTGTAATGCACTCGCTGATTTTGGCCCACCGCCCCTTTTCCAATGATCTTGATCATCTCCGGACCCTCGAACCCCCGAGGGTCATCGGGATCATTGGGCTTTGAACGCCAGTATTCGAGAGTGCTCACCGAGACGCCGAGAAAGATGGCGGCTTGCTCTTCGTTCAGGGTCGTGTCGTCATGAAACCCTGCGATCTCGCTCGCGATACGCGCCCGCACCATCTCTTCCTCAAGCGACAACTTCCGCCTGCCGCCCGTCTTCGGCCGCTTCGCCGTCGCGCCATGGGCCAGTGTCGGAGCGCCCGCCGCGCGCTTGGCGCCCGGCTGCTTCTTCCCTCGACCCTCGATTCCTGACATGGATGTTGTCTCCAGATTGCAGGCTATCGGCCGCCCAGAGGGTCATGTTATAGGCCTGGGCGGATCGAAGATCGCAGCGGCGCTACCGCGGCCGGCGTCTCGAAGGCCGGGGAGTGCCATTGTTCTGAACTACCACGTCCTCGGCATCCGGAAGGCGCGGGGCGCCTTTCGGGCGCAGGGCGTTGTAGACCGCCGGTGCTTTGGACAGAATGAGTTCCTCAATGGCTTCCATCCGCTGCGATATATCCAGCCATTCCGGCGACGTGTAGCGACCCAGTGTTTCACCACCTGCCACACCGTGGCCCAGCATGCGTTTCGTCTGGCGGTCGTTGAAGTTCAGTTTTTCACAGGCGGCACCGAAGGTGCGCCGCAAGTCGTGGCCGCGCACCACCGCGATGCCAGCCCGCTCCTTCACCGTGGCCATCGCCGCGCTGGCATCGGAGTAGTGGCCCTTGGTTGAATTCGCAGACCGCGCCGGAAACACCCACACCTCCCCTTCGATCTGATCTGCCCGGCGCCGTTTCAGAATTTCCGCAGCGCAAGGAGCGATCGGAAACTCGTGGTCCGAGCGATTTTTGGCGTCGGCGATGAAAGCCACGCGCTTGTCGAGATCGATCCAGCGATCGACAGGCGCCTGTGCGGCGGTCAACTCATCCCGCCATTTGAACGTCGACGACTCGCCGCCGCGCATGCCCCAAAGCAGCGTCAGCAGCATGAAGTCCGCCGCCACCGGATTCTCCTTTCGATAGGCCCAGGCTGCCTTCACAAACGGGCCGACAGTGGAACTGAACGACAGAGGATTCCGGACGCCTTTCACGGCGTACTCGCGCTCCAGTTGGCTGTTGCTCCGATACCGCCCTTCCGTCCGCAGGATGGTGAACGGGTTATAGGTCAGCAACGGCGCTCGGCCCGCCGAGTGAGCGTCATGGATCTCGAGTTCGATGGCCTTGTCCACGGCCGCCGTCGCCCACCGGCCCATCGCCTCGGCCGCCGTCTTGTGCCCCTTGGTGACTGAATGGAGGTCGAAGCGCGTGAGGATTTCAGCCGCCGAAATCAGGCGCACTTTGCGCGTTTGCCAGTCGCTCAACTTGGCAAAGGCCTTATCGACCGAAAGCAGTGAGTTGGCCTTGGCAGGCTGTGCCCGCGACGTGAGATGGTGCCGATAGCGGGTGAATACTTGTCCTAGCGTGAGCTCAGAGGCTTCTACCTGCTCCGCCACATCCCTGGGGTTGGCCCCGTGCTTCTTCGCGGTGGCCACCAGCGCGCGAGCCTTGGCTCGCGCCGACTCCACATCGATGACCTGCTCGTCGCCTTTTTTGCCTCGGGCAAGACCGACGTGAATCTTCATGTTCTTGCCGGCCACGAGCTTCTCGACCAGGAACACCGATGCCTTCTTGCCGACACGGATGGCGAACCCAGTCGGAGCGTCCCGATGCGAGTCGTACACCAGATAATTGGGCCCTGCGAAAGGCTTCCAGTCCTTCCAAGGCACGTCGGCCTCAGGGAACTTGTCGAGGGTCATCTTCCCGACAAGATCCGTCTTGAACGTCAACTTCACAGGCGCTCCTTGGACTTGGCGGAGCCGATGGGCTCGGTTCCGCCAAAAACTGGCCCGATCTTAGCCTCTGACCAAATTTTGGCGGCTCTCTGGCGGAACTTTTGGCGGATCGCTACAGGTTGACAGGGGCCACTACAGGTCGATAGAGGGCGCTAGAGAAGAGGCTTAACTTGTTGATTAAAAACGATAAAAATAATCCTACCGAGAGGGAAACGCTCGCCAGACCTCCGCACACCCCAATGATGGCGCAGTACCTGGGCATCAAGGCTGACTTCCCGGACACGCTTGTCTTCTACCGGATGGGCGACTTCTACGAACTGTTCTGGGACGACGCGCGCAAGGCCAACCGGCTGCTCGACATCACGCTGACCACGCGCGGCCAGAGCGCGGGCGAACCTGTCGTGATGGCCGGCGTGCCGGTGCATTCGGTCGACGGCTACTTGGCGCGGTTGATCAAGCTGGGCGAACCGGTGGCGATTGCCGAGCAGGTGGGCGATGTCGCCACATCCAAGGGCCCGGTCGAACGCAAGGTGGTGCGTGTCGTCACCCCCGGCACGGTGACCGACGGCGAACTGATGGCCGAGCGTGCCGACACCCTGCTCCTGGCCGTGCACAAGCAGCGCGTCACCAGGCCGGGTGCGGCGTCTGGCGCCGCCGCGTGGGGCCTGGCTTGGCTGGGCCTGGCCAGCGGGCAACTGGGCCTGGCCGAATGCAGCGAGGCTGAATTGCCCAGTTGGTTAGCCCGCCTGGAGCCGGCCGAAGTGCTGCACGACGGCAGCCCCTTGCCCACCGCTCTGCTGCAGGCGCGCAGCGCGCGCACGGCGCGCCCGCCCTGGCAATTCGACCGCGCCTTGGGCGACAGAAAGCTGTGCGCGCAGTTGAAAGTGGCCAGCCTGGCCGGCTTTGGCGCGCAAGACATGGCCGTGGCGCAGGCCGCCGCCGCTGCGCTGCTGAGCTTTGCCGAACACACGCAAAACCGCGCCCTGGCCCATGTGCAGACCTTGACGGTGGAACGCGCCAGCGATCTGCTGGACCTGCCCCCGGCCACGCACCGCAATCTGGAACTGGTGCAGACCCTGCGCGGCGAAAGCGCCCCCACCCTGCTGTCGCTGCTCGACACCTGCCGCACCGGCATGGGGAGCCGTTTGCTGCGGCATTGGCTGACGCACCCGCAGCGCGACCGCGCCGTGGCCACGGCACGGCACGACGCCATCACCGCTTGCCATGCCCAAGGTTTCGAAGCCCTGCGCGACGCGCTGCGCGGCGTCAGCGATGTCGAACGCACCACCGCCCGCGTGGCTTTGCGTCAGGTGCGCCCGCGTGAACTGGTGGCGCTGCAATTGACGCTCGGCAAGACAGCGCTGTTGCGACCCTTGTTGCCGGAACTGGACGAC
>JBBQQV010000222.1:0-5601 GCA_038215505.1 Lysobacterales bacterium | reverse complement strand
ATCAAGGCAGCCGCGCCCGCGACAGCACGCTTAGTGTCGATCTGCGCAGCACCCGCGGCGGCCAGCACGCGTTCTCGATTCCGGCCGACGCTGAGCTTATTTCTGCCAGTGTGGGAGGTGCGAGTCGATCACTGCGGGTCGAAAATGGACAGGTCAGAGTACCGATCGTGCCGGGCGCGCAAGCGGTGGTTCTGAGCTGGCGACGTCCGCTGGAAAGCGAGATCTGGCAGCGCGGTGATCCGGTTGACTTGGGTGCACCGTCCGCCAATTTACGCACCAACTTGACCATCAGCGGCGAGCGCTGGCTGCTGGCGGCTGGCGGGGCCGGGGTTGGCCCGGCGGTGCTGTATTGGGGTCAGCTGGTAGTGATGCTGTTGATCGCGGTCGGCTTAGCCAAGCTCTCGACGTCGACACCGCTGAGATTCCATCACTGGCTCTTGTTGGGGCTGGGATTTTCGACTGTGTCGTGGCTGGCTGCGGGTGCAGTGGTCGCTTGGTTGTTGCTGTTGGATTGGCGCCAACGTAAGGCCGCTTGCATCGTCGGCCACGTCGCCTTTCCGCTGGTGCAATTGCTGCTGGTGCTAGTAAGTCTGTTGGCCTTGGTCGTGCTTTTGGCCGCGATTCCTTATGGCTTGTTGGGCTCGCCTGATATGCAGGTCGTCGGCAATGGTTCGTCGGCAGGGCGGCTGCTCTGGTTCAGTGACGAAAGCACAGGCCCGATGCCGGCCATCTGGGCCATTAGTCTGCCGTTGTGGACTTACAAGCTCGCCATTCTGTTGTGGTCACTGTGGCTTGCCAATGCACTGATCGGCTGGTTGCGCTGGGGTTGGAGCTGTTTGAGCAGCGGTGGCTACTGGCCGCCACCTAAGCCCAAGCCGGCACCGGTTGCACAGGTTGCGCCTGCGAGTGAAGGCGAAGCGGCAGTTGCTTCGGAGCCGCCGCCACTGGCATGAGTGATCCGGCCGACATCGCCACCCTGCGGCGCGCGGCGCGGATCGCTGTGGCGGGCAAGGAGCCGGCGTGGCCGGCTCTGACAGGCGAAGACGCAGCCTTGGAAGTCGACCTGCTCATAGCGCATGCCTTGGGCCGCTCACGGACCTGGTTGTTCGCGCACGGGGATCACGTTCCCGATGCCTCGGACGCGGCGCAGATCGAACGCTTGCTCAGCGCGCGGGCGCAGGGCGTGCCAGTGGCTCAGCTGACCGGCAAGCGCGGATTCTGGACCTTGGACCTCGCCGTCAACGAGCACACCCTGATTCCACGTGCAGAAACCGAGTTGCTGGTTGAATTGGCTTTGGCCCGTCTGCCCGTCGATGCTGCGCTTAGCGTCGCCGACCTTGGCACCGGCACCGGTGCGATTGCCTTGGCACTGGCCAGCGAGCGCCCGCTTCTGCGAGTGATCGCGACCGATGCGAGTCTGCAAGCACTAGCGGTCGCCCGCGCCAATGCCCTCCGCTTGGGCATCGGCAACGTCGAGTTTCGGCAAGGTGATTGGTGCGCCGCGCTGGCGGCCAACGAGACAGCGGCCATGATCGTCAGCAACCCGCCTTATTTGGGCGAGGACGACCCGCATTTGCAGCAAGGCGATCTTCGCTTCGAGCCACAGAGCGCCTTGGTGAGTGGTGCTGACGGCCTCGATGCTATTCGTCAGATCGTCAGCCAAGCGCTGCAATATCTCGTCCCCGGCGGCTGGTTGCTGCTCGAACACGGGCAAAGCCAAGGTGCCGCGGTGCGCGATGTTCTGTTGAAGGCTGGTTGGATCGATGTGCACAGCGAACGCGATCTTGAATCGCGCGAGCGGGTGAGTTTGGGGCGCAGAGCAAGTGTTGTTGCGGACTAACTGGATTTGACGCTTTTGTGGGAGCGCCGCAAGGCGTGATGTCTCAGGTAAACGACTGGATCATCGCGCCTTCCGCTGCTCCCACACCTCGGAGATCTCATCGCGCCTTCCGGCGCTCCTAGAGCGCGAAAAGCTCATCGCGCCTTCCGGCGCTCCCCCAGGGGCGGTTACTGTTGAATCTTCGCGAAACCTCTGCCGCGCTATCACCCTACGCCGCCACTGGCTGCTGCTTGCGCGGCCCATTCACCAGCGCTTCGCGAAGGCCCGCGACCATCAGTTCGACTTCATCCATGCCGACATTGAAATGCGGCGTGAAGCGCAATGAATTGACGCCGCCGTGGATCACACCAAAGCCACGCTCACGCATGTATTCCTCGGTCGAGCCAACCCCAAAGCAGAGGAAGTCGGTTGACAGTTCAACACTGAAAAGCAAGCCAGTGCCTTGGACCTTGGTGATCAGGCCGGGCATCTCTTCTTTCAGCTTGTTCAAGCGCGCCAGGAACTCGCGACCCTTGCTGACAATGTTGCTGCGAATCGCCGGCGTCAGCATGCCCAACACGGCGCTGGCAACGTCCATCGCGCGTGGATTGGTGGTCATGGTGTTGCCGTAAATACCGCGCCGGTACATGGCGGCGGCGCGCTCGGTGACGGCCAACACCGACATCGGGTACTGGGCCGCGTTCAGCGCCTTGGAGTAAGTCTCCATATCAGGCGCCTGCAAGCCCTCAAAGCCCGGATAGTCCACCACCGACAACACGCCATGCGCGCGTAAGCCGGCTTGAATGGAATCAACTAACAACAACGTGCCGTGCGCCAAAGTCAGTTCGCGCGCCGCTGCGTAGAACGCGGCGGGCAGAGAACGACCAGGGTCGCCTTCGCCCATCACCGGCTCAAGGAAAACCGCCTCAATGTACCAACCGTTGGCGTCGGCGTCGGCAAACGCCTGCCGCAGCTGTTCAATCGAGTACGGCTCGATGGTGATCAGTTGTTGCTCGTGATGTTTGTGGCTGGCCAAGTACTGCTGATAGGTCTTGCGACTGGAGTCCGAATAAAGCGCCGGCAACTCGGTGCGACCATGAAACGCGCCTTTGACAGCGATGCGCTTGACCCTTTTTCCGGCGTGGCGGCCACCCGGATCGGTGTTCACCTTGGTATGCACGTCGGCAATGCGGCCAGCCAGCGTCACCGACTCCGAACCCGAGTTCAGGCACAGGAATTTGGCATACGGACAGCCGCCGATGGTATGCCCAATCTCGGCCCGCAAGGCGCGCGAAAAGCGCAGATGAGTGAGGTTGGGCGTCATGATATTGGCCATCGCCTGTGGCTGCGCCATGGCATTGAGCACGGGTTGGGGCGTGTGCCCAAAGCCGAGCATGCCGTAGCCGCCGGAATCGTGTATCACCGCGCCGTTCAAGGTGATCATCCACGGCCCGCGTGCGGTCAGGGCGACGTACGGATTCACGGCGTCGTCGGCATAGAAGTTCAAAAAGCCCGACTGCGCCTGCCGCACCTGCTCGACCTCATCCGCGCGCAGCACGTCGTCAAACTCCGCGCGCAGGGCACGATGCAGCTCAACCGCCGATTCAACAGCCTGCACCAACACCGGATGCGTGGCGGCCATGGTCTCGATCAGGCTGTCCGGCAAACCTTGGGTGCGGACTTTGCCGCCGTAGCTGCGCAGCTCCTGCAGTTGGGTGACCAGGCGGTTGGATGAGGTGATCATGAGGGCGGCTCCCAGCGCGGCAAAGGCGCGCAATCGCTTGTTGGAAAAGGCTTTCGAAGCCGCGCAGGATATCACGAGGACGCGCGAAGGCTAAATCAACGGCGCCCGCCAGCGGCTACAATCGGGGCCCATTGATGCAGTGATGCCGCCTTGAAGCGCGCCGATTTCCATTACGACTTGCCACCCGAATTGATCGCTCAAGCACCGTTGCCCCAGCGCTCCGCGAGCCGGATGCTGGTCGTTTCTGCGCCGCCAGAGCCATTGCATGACAGCGGCATAGCGAATCTCGGCGACTACCTGCGCGCGGGCGATCTGCTGATCTTCAACGACACCCGCGTGCTGCCGGCACGGCTGTACGGCGTCAAGGATACCGGCGGTCGGGTTGAGATCCTGATTGAGCGCGTGCTCGGCGCGCATGAGGCACGCGCGCAGCTCGGGGTAAGCAAATCGCCCAAGGCGGGTGCCAAGATCACCTTGGATGGCGGTGGCGAAATCGAAGTGCTGGGGCGCGAAGGCGAGTTCTATCGACTGCGGTTTGGCGGCCCCGAACCCTTGGAAAAACTGCTGCTGCGCATCGGCCGATTGCCACTGCCGCCTTACATCACACGCGCTGCTGACGATGCCGATCTAGAGCGTTATCAAACCGTCTTTGCGCGCGAACTGGGGGCAGTGGCGGCACCTACTGCGGGTCTGCATTTCGATAGCGCGCTGCTGGACCATTTACAGTCGCGCGGTGTGCAATTCGGCCACATCACCTTGCACGTCGGTGCGGGTACGTTCCAGCCCGTGCGCGCCGAGCACTTGCTTGATCACACGATGCACAGCGAGTGGCTGAATGTTGGCGCCGAACTGTGTGCGCAGATCCAGCGTACCCGTGCAGCGGGTGGTCGCGTGATTGCCGTGGGTACGACGGTGGTGCGAGCGCTTGAGGCTGCACGCAGAGAGGATGCTGTGCTTCCGTTCGCGGGGGAGACGCAGATTTTTATCTTTCCGGGCTATCGGATTCGCTCGGTGGATGCGCTGATCACCAACTTCCATCTGCCTGAGAGCACCCTGCTGATGATGGTCAGTGCGTTCGCCGGGCGCGAGCGTGTGCTTGCCGCGTATCGCCATGCGGTTGCGCAGCGCTACCGGTTTTTTTCCTACGGCGACGCCATGTTGCTGTTTCCGGCTGAGCATTTGAAGGCGGCTGCCGCGCAGGTGCCGGGGTGAGCCGCATGCGTTTTGAACGGATTGCCAACGATGGCCGCGCACGTCGCGGTCGCCTGCACTTTCCGCGCGGCACGGTGGAAACGCCGGCCTTCATGCCGGTCGGCACTTACGGCTCAGTGAAAGCCATGCTGCCGCGCGACATCAAAGCGCTTGGCGCCGAGATGATTCTCGGCAACACCTTTCATCTGTATCTGCGGCCGGGACTTGAGGTCATCGAGAAATTTGGCGGCCTGCACCGGTTCATTGGCTGGGATGGCCCCATGCTCACCGACTCCGGTGGCTTCCAGGTGTTTTCGCTCGCGCACCGTCGCAAGATCACCGAGGCCGGAGTCAAGTTTGCCTCGCCGGTAGATGGCGCGGCGGTGTTTCTGTCACCAGAAGTCAGCATGCAGATCCAGCGCGTGCTCGATAGCGATGTGGTGATGATTTTCGATGAATGCACACCGTATCCGGCCAGCGAGAAAGTGGCGCGCGAATCGATGGAATTGTCCCTGCGTTGGGCCGCCCGTTCGCATGCTGCGCATGCGGGCAACGACGCTGCACTGTTTGGCATCGTGCAAGGCGGTGTGTATCCGGTGCTACGCGAGAAATCGGCGGCGGGCCTGATCGGGATCGGTTTCGATGGTTATGCAGTGGGCGGCCTCGCCGTCGGCGAGCCGCAAGACGAACGTGAGCGCACCTTGGACGCCACCGTGCCGCTGCTACCCGCAGACGCGCCACGCTATCTCATGGGCGTTGGCCGGCCAGAAGACATCGTCGAAGCCGTGCGCCGCGGCATCGACATGTTTGATTGCGTGATGCCCACCCGCAACGCTCGCAATGGTCA
>JBBQQV010000221.1:0-5609 GCA_038215505.1 Lysobacterales bacterium | reverse complement strand
GGTCCAGATGCCGCCAATGGCCGACAGTAGGCACAGCGGCACAATCAGGATGACCGACAGCGGCAGCGTCCAGCTTTCGTACAAAGCGGCCAGCACCAGATACACCAGCAGCACACACAGCGGAAACACCAGCAGCGCGGTGTCGCCTTGATTCACTTGCTGGTAGGTGAGCCCGGTCCATTCCAAAGCCATGCCACGAGGAAGCACCTGCGCAGCGATGGCTTTTACCTGGATCAATGCTTCTGACGATGACAGCAGAGCGGTATTGAGCCCGGCTCCCAAGTCGGCAGCGGGATAGGCGTTGTAGCGAATGACCGGGTCCGGGCCAAAGCTGGGTTTGACATCGACCACACTGGCCAGCGGCACCATCTCGCCCGCATCGTTGCGCACGCGAAGGTTGCCTATATCGGCCGCATCTTTGCGGAAGTCGGCATCGGCCTGTGCATACACGCTGTAAGTACGGCCGAACAAATTGAAGTCGTTGACGTAGGCCGAACCCAGATACACCTGCAAGGTGCCGTAGATATCCGCTAATGAAAGTCCTTGCTGCTTGGCTTTGGTGCGATCAACCACGGCATCCAGCTGCGGCACGTTGGGCTGGAACGAGCTGAAGGTGCCGGTAGGATCAAATCCCGGAGTGCTGCGCAGGGCTCCGATCAGTGCCTGCGTCTGGTTGTTGAGTTCGGCGTAGCCAATATCGTTTCGATCTTGCACATACATCTCGAGACCGCTGGCGTTGCCCAAGCCCAATACCGGTGGTGGCAACAAGGCGAATGCCAATCCTTCCTTGATCTGACTGAAGGCGATGTTGAGTTGCATGGCAATTTCCGAGGCTTCGATGTCGCGCTCGGACTGCGGCGTGATGCCGACAAACATGGTGCCGATATTGGGCGTGGCCACGAAGTGGATGGCGTTCAAGCCGGGAAACTGCACCGCACTCGCCACGCCGGGCGTGGCCAGCGCAATCTCGCCCATCTGCCGCATTGCCGCCTCGGTGCGATCAATCGTCGCCCCTTCTGGCAACTGCACGATCGCGAACAAATATTGCTTGTCCTGGGTCGGGATAAAGCCGCCTGGCACCGCGCGAAAGCCGAGCACGGTCACCACCAGCAGCAGGCCGTAAATGACCAGCATGCGCGGCGTGCGACCGACTGTCCGCCCGATCCGTGAGGTGTACCCGTTGGCGCTGCGCTTGAATATGCGATTGAAGCGCACGAAAAAGCCACCGAAGAGGCGCTCGATGCCGCGACCCAAGGCGTCTTTCTTCGCGCCGTGCGGTTGCAGCAACACCGCTGCCAATGCCGGCGACAACGTCAGTGAATTGAAGGCTGAAATGATTACGGAGACGGCAATGGTCACCGCGAATTGCTTGTAGAACTCGCCGGTAACGCCGGGGATGAAAGCCATCGGCACAAACACCGATGCCAGCACCAGGGAAATGGCAACGATGGGTCCGGAGACCTCCTGCATCGCCTTGTGCGCAGCGGCCAGCGGCTGCATGCCTTCTTCGATATGCCGTTCCACATTCTCGACGACGACAATCGCGTCATCGACAACGATGCCAATGGCCAGCACGAGGCCAAATAAGGTCAGCACATTGACCGAGTAGCCCAGCAGCCAGAGCACCGCAAAGGTGCCGATGATCGACACTGGCACAGCCAGCAACGGAATCAGCGAAGCCCGCCACGTCTGCAGGAACACCACGACGACCAGCACCACCAAGGCAATTGCTTCCAGCAAGGTGGTGATGACGGATTTGATCGACTCCTGCACAAACACGGTCGGGTCGTATACCACCGACCATTCCACGCCTTGCGGAAACGTCGGCGCGAGTTCGGCCATCTTGGCGCGTACCGCTTGCGACAGCGCCACCGAGTTGGCTCCAGGGGCTTCGAAAATCACGATGGCTGCGGCGTCTTCGTTGTTCAGCAGAGAGCGCAGTGCATACGACGATGAGCCCAGCTCGATGCGTGCTACATCCTTGAGCCTTGTCAGCGCGCCTTGCTCGGCTTTGAGCACAATTTCGCCAAAGGCCTCGGGCGTGTCCAAGCGACCCTGCGCGTTGACCGCCAGCTGCAGGACGGTGCCATCAGCAGAAGGTGGGCCACCGATGCTGCCAGCCGAAACCTGGATGTTCTGCTCGCGAATGGCATTGACGATGTCGTTGGCGGTCATGCCGCGCGCGGCGGCTTGCTCGGGGTCAATCCATACCCGCATCGCGTAGTTGCCAGCACCAAACGCGACGGCTTGGCCGACGCCCTCCAAGCGCGCCAGTTCGTCTCGAACACGCAGGTTGGCGTAGTTCGAGAGGTACAACCCATCATAGGTTCCGGTCGGCGAGGCCAAGTGCACGACCATGGTCAAATTGGGCGATGACTTGACCGTGGTGACGCCGAGCGCGCGCACCGTCTCGGGCAGTCGCGGCAGGGCTTGGGCGACGCGGTTCTGCACCTGCACGGCGGCAAGGTCGATGTTGGTGCCACCCTTGAAGGTAACCGCCAAACTCATCGAGCCGTCCGAGCCCGACGTCGATTTCATGTAAATCATGCCTTCGACGCCGTTGATGGCCTCCTCCAGCGGCGCCGCAACGGTCTCGGCAATCGTGGTCGGATTGGCGCCGGGATACAGCGCGGTGACTTGTACCGAGGGCGGCACCACGTCGGGGTACTCGCTGACGGGCAAGTTGGGAATCGCGATGATGCCGGCGACCACAATCAGGATAGACAGCACCGAAGCGAGTACCGGGCGGTCGATGAAGACGCGCGAAATTTCCATGCTGGCCATCGCTGATCAGCCCTCCGCCGGGGTCGCGGCAGCCGGCGCTGCAGCAGCCGGAGTTGGAGCAGTCGGAGATGGTGCAGCCGGACTCAAGTTCGGTTGCTCCATCGGCACGACCACCGGCGTCACCGGTTGGCCGGGAAAGAAAATCTTGCGGGTGCCATTGACAATGACTTGCTCGGTCGCCGTCAGTCCGGTTTCAACCACACGCAGGCCATCGACCAGCGGTCCCAACGTGATGTCTCGACGCTGCGCGGTATTGCCCTCGCCAATCACGTACACGTAGCGACGATCCTGGTCGGTGAGCAAGGCCTGCTCATGGATCAACAAGGCATCGGCGCGAGTGGCACCGAGCAAGCGCACGCGCGCAAACAAGCCGGGCGTAAACACACCTTTCGGATTGGCCAGCAGCGCACGCGCGCGGATGGTGCCGGTCGCCGGATTCAGCGCGTTGTCGATGAAGACGATTTCGCCCTTGTAGGGATAGCCTTGGTCGTTGGATAAGCCAACTTCAACTGTCGTGCTGTGTTCACGAGGGCTTTCCCACTCGCCCCGACGAATCATGCCTTGATAGCGCAAATAAGCATTTTCGTCGCCGTCAAAGCCAACGTAAACCGGATCCAGCGACACCAGCGTGGTGAGCAAAGACGTATCGGGCGCAAGCAGGTTGCCGGGTTTGATCATCGCCGCGCCCACGCGACCTGCAATCGGTGCGCTGATGCGAGTGAAGCTCAAGGTCAGCTCGGCTTGATCAAGCCGGGCACGCGCTGCCAAATGATCAGCTTCGGCTTGTTTCAACTCGCCGCGCCGTCCCTCCAATTCGCCTTGCGACACCGCTTTGGCGGCGATCAACTTGTCGCTTCGGGCGAGTTCGTCCTTTGCCAGCAACAGCCGCGACGCGGCGCGAACGACGTCGGCGCGGGCACTCGCTGCAGCTGCGCGATACTCGCGATCATCAATGGTGAAGAGCAGGTCGCCCTTCGCCACTGTGCTGCCTTCGGCAAAATCGACGGTCTGCAAATAGCCGCCAACACGGGACCGAATCTCGACTGAATCAATCGCTTCGACACGGCCGCTGTATTCATCCCATTCGGTAACTGACTTCTGCACTGGTGCCGCCACATTGACCTCTGGCGGTGGGAATTGCGGATCTCCACCTCCGCCCCCGCCACTACAAGCAATCAACATTCCTCCCGCAGCCAACAGTAGAGCGAGCTGGGTAACGCGAAGGGTGCTAGGACCGAACGGATGGATGCTCATGGGGGCCTTACAAGCGGTCGAGGTTATTGGAAGTCAAGAGAGTCCGAGCAGCGGAAAGCAGCGCCGCACTTGGGGGTTAGGCAGGTGCTTGAACCCATTCGCGCGCCAGCTTTTCCAGCAACGCGACCAGTTTGGCGCGTGCCTCGGCGGGCAAGTGGTTGAATTGGAAAACCTCGTCCCAGAACATTCCCAGCGCTGCCATCCGCAACAGATAAGCGCGCACGGATGGCTCGTCCCAAGTTTCATCGGCAAAACGCTGGCGGATCTCTTCGCGGCAACTTTCCAGCAGCTCAGGCTGGTGCACCGCCGCGCTCAACATGCCGGCGACAAAACGCTGCCGATCAACGTCTTGAATGGTGTGCGAGCGAATGAAGCCGAGCAACTCGCAGGTCTGTGGACAGGCCTCGTCGACGGGCATCAACTCGGCCTCGCTCGATTTCCATTGGGCCATGTCCTGGTCCAGCAAGCCGCGCAGCAGCGCGTCCTTGGTCGGGAAGTGATAAGTAATTCCACCGCGGGTGACACCGCTGACAATGGCCAGTTCGTCAAAGGTCAGAGCGCCGGCACCACTGCTCGCGACGATGTCACGAGCGGCTTGCAGAATGCGGAGTTTGGCGCGCGGTGGACGGGTCATGGGGCGAAATTCTATACAGAACATTCTGTAAAGAAAAGAGTCGCCGAGATCAACTGGGCAGTGCCTCGCACGCAGCGGGTCAGGTCTTTTGTGGAGGCGTCGGAAGGCGCGATGCTCTTGGGTAAGTGCGTCGAGTCGCGCCTTCCGGCGCGCCCACAACAGCCACCCAAGCCAAAGCAGGCCGCCAGCAACGCTCTGCCTTATCATTCACGGCTCACTCGAATTGGTTATTCCCCATGAGCGAAGTCGCTGCCGGCCTGCCCAAGGCAAAAAAATCCGTCGCCTTGTCTGGCACTGTTGCCGGCAATACCGCGCTGTGCACGGTGGGCCGTACCGGCAACGACTTGGCGTACCGCGGTTACGACATCAAGGACTTGGCGCAAGGCGCGAGTTTCGAGGAAGTCGCCCATTTGCTGGTTCATCAAACGCTGCCAACGCATGATCAGTTGGTCGCCTATCAGCGCAAGCTGAAACGCCTGCGCGGCTTGCCGGCCTTGGTGCAAGACGCGCTGGAACTGATCCCGGCCAATGCGCATCCGATGGATGTCATGCGCAGCGGTTGCTCGATGCTCGGTGCGGTGCTGCCAGAGCGGGATGGTTTTCCGCTGCACGAGGCGCGCGATATTGCCGACCGGCTGATGGCCAGCTTTGGATCAATGTTGCTGTATTGGTGGCATTTCACTCGCAACGGCCGCCGCATCGATGTCGAAACCGACGACGACACCATCGCTGGACACTTCCTGCACCTGCTGCATGGAATGCCAGCCAGTACGGCGCATGTGCGGGCGCTGGATCAATCGCTCATTCTGTATGCCGAGCATGAGTTCAATGCGAGTACCTTCGCCGCGCGCGTGATCGCGGGAACAGGTTCGGACATGCACTCCTGCGTCGCCGGTGCCATTGGTGCTTTGCGCGGCCCCAAGCACGGCGGTGCCAA
>JBBQQV010000220.1:0-5614 GCA_038215505.1 Lysobacterales bacterium | reverse complement strand
GCCAGCGACAAGCAAGCCAGCAACAAGCAAGCCAGCGGTCAGCAAGTCAGCCGCGAAGACGTCAAGTAACGCAAGCCCATCCGCAACCTCACGGCAGCCTGTGCAGCCGAGCCTTTCCGCTGAGCTTGAGCAAGCACCCGTGAGCACGGCTGTGGCGCCGGCCGCCGCAACCAAAAAAGCCACCAAGCGCGTTTCCAAAGGAGCCTAGTCCATGTATTCCCCCTTGAGCGTGACGCCGGAAGTCTTGTTGCAAGAAGGCCTGCGCATGCAGCAAAAACTTGCGGCTGGTCTGGAAAGCCTGCGCAATGTTGGCGATCACGAGTTTGGTTTGACGCCGAAAACGGCTGTCCATCGGGATGGCAAGGCGGTGCTGTATCGCTATCAAGGCGATGCGCCGGCGACCGAGAAAACGCCGCTATTGATCGTCTACGCCTTGGTCAATCGGCCCTACATGGTCGACTTGCAGCCAGACCGCTCGATCGTTCGCAATCTGCTTGCCGCCGGTCACGACGTGTACTTGATCGATTGGGGCTATCCCGATCCTTCCGATCGCATGACCACGCTGGATGACTACATCAACGGCATCATTCGCGGCTGCGTCGATCACATCCGCGCAGCACACAAACTGCCCGCGATCAACCTGCTTGGCGTCTGCCAAGGCGGCGCATTTTCATTGTGTTATTCGAGCATCTATCCGGAAACGGTGCGAAACCTGATCACCATGGTCACGCCGGTCGATTTCCATACGCCGGATAACATGTTGTCGCACTGGACCCGCGACCTCGATATCGATCTGTTCGTCGATACCTTGGGCAACGTGCCAGGCGACTTGATGAACTATTGCTACCTCACACTCAAGCCTTGGCGGTTGAACGCGCAGAAGTACGTCGGCTTGATCGATATCCTCGACAACAGCGACGAGTTGCGCAATTTTTTGCGCATGGAAAAGTGGATTTTTGACTCACCCGACCAGGCCGGCGAAGCATTTCGCGAGTTCATTCGCGATTTCTATCAAGGCAATAAATTGATGGAAGGCGGCTTGAGCATCGGCGATCAGCCGGTCGATCTGGCCAAGTTGAGCATGCCGGTGCTGAACATCTTTGCCGAGCAGGATCACCTGGTGCCGCCGGCCGCCTCACGCGCGTTGGCGCGGGTGGTTGGCAGCAAGGATTACACCGAGATCAGCTTCAAAGGCGGCCACATCGGCATTTATGTCTCTGGCCGAGCGCAGCGCGAAGTTCCGCCCGCCATTGATCGTTGGTTGAAGGCGCGGGGCTGAAGCCTAAAAACTCATGAACTGGCCGCCATTGACCGGGATCAAGGTCCCGGTCAAATAACTCGATTCAGCGGCACAAAGGAAGTCCACCACGCGGGCAATGTCGTCGGGTTGACCGATCCGCCCGACTGGAATCGACGCCACAATCCCGTCACGAATATCGGCACGCATGGCGCGGGTCATCGGCGTGTCGATGTAGCCCGGCGCAACGCTGTTCACGGTCACTCCGCGGCGCGCGACTTCTCGCGCCAATGACATGGTGAAACCATGCATCCCGGCTTTAGCGGCGGCGTAGTTGGTCTGTCCAAACTGTCCGGTCTGCGCATTGACCGAGCTGATGTTGACGATCCGGCCAAAGCCGCGCTGACACATGCCCTCAACCACGTGTCGGCACAGATTGAACACGCTGTTCAGATCGACGCCGAGCACACTGTCCCATTGCTCGCGGGTCATCTTGCGCAAGGTCGCATCGCGGGTGACGCCAGCGGCATTGACCAGCACGTCAATCGATCCGAGTTCCGCTTCGATGCGCGCGACCAGCCGAGCACAGTCGTCAAAGTCGGCAACGTCGGCCGCAAAAAAATGCGCCGGCTGATCCGTGAGCTGCGAACGAAATGCGGCGACCGCCTCGTCACGGCCTGGCAAATCTACCGCGACTACGGTGTGTGAGGAGGCCAGCAAGCGCCCGCAAATGGCGGTGCCGAGCCCGCCGATGCCGCCCGTGACGACAGCGATGCGTGAGTTCATGGGTGTGTTTGGCTGCGTATGGTGCGTTGCAGCATACGCAGCGACCAGCAGTCGGTCAAAGCGCAGCGCAAGCGGCCCGGCAGCCCGCCTCGCGCGCGCAAACCTGCTCTACCGAGCGGAGGATTTTGGCGTTGGTTTCGGTCGCTCGGCAGTGCCAGCCGCCGCCCCGCGAAGACTGCCGAGCAGGCCTTGCTGCATCTGCTTCCACATATCGATGTTGCGTTCGGTCAGCTGATTGAGCATTGCAAACGGCGTTTGCCCGAGCAAGCCATTGACCTGCGAGCGGAACTGCGATTGCTGGTCGACAAACAGCTGCATGCTGCGATCCAAATAGTTGCCCATGAAGCCCTGCAACGAATCACCGTAAAACCGGATGATCTGGCTGAGCATTTGCGTGGACAGCATTGGCTGTCCGTCCTGCTCATGCTCAGCGATGATTTGCAGCAGCACCTGACGGGTCAAATCCTCGCCGGATTTGGCATCCACGACTTCGAACGTCTCGTTGTCGACGATGAGTTGTCGCACGTCCTCGAGCGTGATGTAGCTGGAGATTTCGGTGTCGTAAAGACGCCGATTCGGATATTTCTTGATGATGCGACTAACGGCCATGCGTGAGTGATCCTCCCAGATCGTGCGGCGCAGCATGGCGCAGCATGGGGTGGGGTGCAACTTGTGGGGCGATCTTGCTCGCTGGGGGCGTATTTGCGGGGTTGGGATTTGCTCGAATTTCGGTGGTTGGGGAGTTGGGCTTTTGGCACCCAATCGGGCGTAGGGAAGTGGTTTCGGTGTATCCAGCCTTTCAGGCTGCACTCGCCTTGCTGTTGTTTCGAGGCCGGGTTTCGGCCACCGCTGAGGTGGACGAAACCCGGCCTCAAATCATCAACACTGCGAGTGAAGCCTGAGAAGTTAGTTCCAACCAAGCCCGAAATGGCGAAAAGGGCCGCCAAGCGAAACGGAACCCCCGTCCGCCCGGTAAGCCCAATCAATCAATCAATCACCACCCCATATGCTGCCCACCATTGATATCCAAATTGGATCCGGTGATCCAACCAGACTCTTCCGACACTAAAAACGCCACGGCGTGGGCGATTTCTTCGGGGGTGCCGAGGCGGCCGGTGGGGATTTCGGCGACGATTTTGGCGCGGACATCCTCGGGCACGGCCATCACCATGTCGGTGGCTACGTAGCCGGGGGAGACGGTGTTGACGGTGATGCCGAGTTTGGCGTTTTCGCGGGCGAGGGAAATGGTGAAGCCGTGCATGCCGGCCTTGGCGGCGGCGTAGTTGGCTTGCCCGTATTGGCCCTTGAGTCCGTTGATTGAGCTGATCTGGATGATGCGGCCCCACTTGCGATCACGCATGCCGTCGATGACTGGGCGGGTAACGTTGAAGCAGGAGTTCAGGTTGGTGTTGATCACGTCGCCCCATTGCTCGGCCTTCATTCGGTGAAAGGTGCCATCGCGGGTGATGCCGGCGTTGTTGATGAGCACTTCGACCGGCCCCAACTGGGCAACCACCTCAGCGATCATGGCAGCGGCTTCATCGGCACTGCCGACATCGCCCCTTGCCAAGGCGATATCGAAACCTTGCGCCTTCAAGTTGGCCTGCCACTCGCGAGCCTTGGCTTCGTTGCGGTAGTTGCTGGCCACGCGATGCCCCAACGTTGCCAGACGCTTGCAGATGGCCGTTCCGATGCCGCCGGTACCGCCCGTCACCAGCACTGTGCGTGCAGTTGTCATGTGAATCTCCTCCCTCGTGGGGTGCCCTCTTGGGCGGGGCACCTCGCCGGATTCTACACAGCGGTTTCTAACGGGTGCTGACAGTGTTCGCGGCGACGATTGACTCGGCTACCCGTCGATCTCGGCGATCCAGTGCGGCGGGACAGTAGGCATCCACTGCTCGCAACAGCCAATCGGCGGGTTGGTTGGCTGCAGGCGTGACCAATTCGGGAAAGAGAAAGCGCCAAGCCGCACACAAGGCAGCGACGGGTTGTTCGCCATCTACAGGATGCGCAGCCAGCGATTTGCTGAGTTTTCGGCCTTGGCTGTCCAGCACCAAGGGCAAATGCAGATAGCGCGGTGTGGGCAAATGCAGCGCCTGCTGCAAGGCAATCTGTCGTGTTGTGGATGTCAGCAGGTCAGCGCCGCGCACAACATCGGTAACGCCTTGCGCGGCATCGTCGACGACAACGGCAAGTTGGTAAGCGTGCTGGCCATCTGCGCGACGCAGCACCACATCGCCAACCGTGTCCGGCACGGATTGCGTCTGCGAACCGTGCCGGCGATCTTCGAAGCTGACCACGGCTGCAAGCGGACGAAAACGCAGCGCCACTTGCTTGCCACTGGGTCTGGTTACACAGGCGAAATGCAAGCCTGCAGTTGGCACCAGGTCGCTGCGGCTGCACCGGCATTCGAAAACCTGCCCACTTGCACGCAGCGTGTCCAAGGCAGCTTCGTATGCCTCTCGTCGTGTGCTTTGGCGGAGCACGGCTTCGTCTGCATAAAGGCCCAAGGCAGCCAATGCGCGAAGTTGGGTGTCAGCGGCACCCGCGCGCTCACGCGGTGGATCGATATCCTCGATACGAACCAGCCAGCTGCCACGGTGATGACGCGCATCCAGCCAACTGCCAAGCGCGGCCACCAGCGAGCCAAAGTGCAGGGGTCCGGTCGGCGAAGGCGCGAAACGGCCTCGATACGTTGCCATTGAGCTCAGCCCGCAGAGGCGCGGGCTCTGAGATCGCGGCACAGCAAAGTCATGCCGATGACTGATGCTGGCACCACCACAAAATTGATGACGGGCACCAGCGAACAGGCGAATGAGGCGACCCCGAAACCGACGACTTTCCAGCGTGCGCTGCGCAACAGGTTCAATTGATCGCGCAGGCTTTGCTTGTGATTGCCCAGCGGATTGCCGGCATATTCGACCGCCAGCAACCAACTGCTTACCAATACGCCGACCGGGGCGGCCAGCAAGTTGAGCAGTGGTGTGAGACCCAGCAACAGCACGCCCAGCAAACAGGTCGCGATGTAAGCGAGTCGACGCAGTTCCAGCGCCATATCCGCCCGCAGCCCATTCCACCAGCCTGCGGGTGGAAGCTCGGGCGGCGTCACCCCATCCAGCTTTTCCACTTCGGCGGCGAGACGGCCGAGAAATGGCGATAGCAGCAGGGCGGCAAGCAAGGTAAAACCCAGCATCGCGACCACCAACAGGGCCGCGGCCACCAATGGAAACACCAGATAGCGCACCCAATCAAACTGATCAGGCAGCCAGCGATCAAGCAGCCAATCCAGGCCGAAGAACAACGCTACCGCAGCCAGCAAAATCACCAGCACGTTTCCCAATACCGGCATGACTACGTAACGACGCAAGCCTGGAAGTGGCAGTCGGCGAAAGCCCTCCAGCAGGTACGCGGGGCCAGTAAGCAATTGCGAGTCGATGACTTTTCTGGTCATGAGTCTGAACTATCCTTCAGGTGAGGCTTGAAACACTGCACTCATCCCCCATGATGACCGACAGGGCGCCGCTGTGTGACGGCGTGCAATCGACCCCCGGAGAACTGCGCCATGATGCGGATCGTACTTTTTCTTGCTAC
>JBBQQV010000219.1:0-5627 GCA_038215505.1 Lysobacterales bacterium | reverse complement strand
CCAAACACAGAAAAAGGCCGGCCTGTCGATGCTGGGAACGCAATGCCGCCAGCAGCAGGCACAGCCCCAGGCCAATTTCTAAGCCGCCATAAAAAGCGCGCACTTCGGTTGCCGCCACCGCTCCCGACAGCGTCACTCCGGCCGCTGCAAGCACTTGCAACGGCGCCAGCAGACAGGCCACACCAAAACCCAGAAAGCCCAAGCCGCCCAGCCACAAGGTGATTCGAGAAAGTAAAACCATGATGAGGTTGCCTTGCGAGTGGGATGACCAGTGGAGAGATGAAAAGCATGGATCGATCGGTGGACAGCAGTTAGGTCTGCAAGCAGCAAAGCAAGCTCCGCTTTACGAAAGCAGAGCCCGCGCCCCGCACGCTCATGTCGAGTGGAGCTTGCTCCGCTGCACCTCATCTGGTTCAACCCAATCCCACAGCATAGGCCGCCCATGCATCGCCGCGCAGTGATGAAGCCAGTGTCTGCGCAGCCGATGCACCGCCGGGTAGCTCGCCAGCAACGCCTGCGCGCACAATGCAGCCAATGAATTCAACGCCCATGCCTAGCAACCCCCTCTCCGCCCTCGGCTGGCAAGCCGACGGACCCGCCGCGCAGGCGCTGGCCGACCTACCACCTGGACGCTTGGCGCGAGTCATTGAGCAGCATCGCTCTGGCTATCGGGTGACCGACGGAGTCAACGAGTTTCCAGTGCAGTCGCCCACGGAATGGGCCCGCCGCAGCGTATTGGCGGATGAGCGCGCCGCCGTTGGCGATTGGGTGTGGCTGGAACCGATCCGCGACCACATCGTCCGCTGGCTGCCTCGGCACAGCTTGCTCAGTCGCGGTGCCGCCGGCGAACACTACAAGCTGCAATTGATCGCCGCCAATATCGATGCGGTGCTGGTGGTGGTTGGCTTGGACGGTGACTTCAATCCGCGTCGCTTGGAGCGCTATCTATTGCTGACCCGCGGCAGCGGTGCGGTGACCGTATTCGTACTGACCAAGGCGGATCAGTGCAGCGATGTCGAGGCGCAATTGGCGCAGTTGGATGGCTTGCGCGAGCAAGGCTGTCCGGTGTTGGCATTGAATGCCAAGGACCCGGCCAGTGCAGCGCTGTTGGCAGCGTGGACCGGTCCTGGTAGTAGCGTCGTCCTGGTCGGTTCATCGGGGGCTGGCAAGTCGACCTTGACCAACTGCCTGCTCGGTGTTGAGCGGCAAAAAACCGCCGAGGTCCGCTCCACCGATAGTCGCGGCCGGCATACCACCACCTATCGAAGCCTGATCGGCTTGCCGTCCGGCGGCTGCCTGATCGACACGCCGGGCATGCGAGAGCTGAAGCTCACGGGTGAAGAAGATCTCGCTGAAGGCGGTTTCGACGACGTTGAAGCGGTGATGGGTCAATGCCGATTCAGCGACTGCGCGCATGCAAGTGAGCCCGGCTGCGCGGTTCTGGCGGCGCTCGAATCCGGAGCCTTGACTGCGCTGCGCTTGGCGCACTATTTCAAGCTGCAAGGCGAGCTGGCCGAAGCGGCAGGCGGCTTGGCAGCGCAACGTGCACGCCGTGCGGTAGAGAAAGTCGGCAACCGCAATTTTGGCAAGCGCCCGACAGAAAAATACGGAAAACGCTGAAACGGGGAGTCAACGTTGATGGATGCGAGCCCGAAGGATGCAAGTTCGAAAGACATAAGCCTGGCTCACCATCTGGCCTTGGATGCGCGGATGTGCGACGCGGTAAAGGGCATCCGCTTGCTTAGTCTGGTCAGTTGGCCAGCCTCAGAGCAGGAGCGCTTCATCAGCGGCTGGCACCGCGGCAATGCGCATCTTCCGCAAATCGCGTATCCGAAAAGCGACTTGAGCGACGTCAGAGACGAATTGGAAGCGATCATCAAGGCCTGTGATCGCGATCATCCGCTTGGCGAGTATCTGTTCCGTACCGCCAGCAGTTATGAAGTCGCCTCCGACCTCATCTGCGCGCTGGGTACCCCTGCGGCCACCGCGCATTCCATTGCCTTGTTTGGTCGGCCCGGCCACACCTTGCCGGGCTCGGACTTAAGCAACCTCGACGCCGCGCGCCATTTCATTGATCTGGCGGTGGACATGGACGCAGGACTCGCCAGTGTCGAGGCCGACTACGTGTTGTCGGCCGAGGTGATGCAGCACGAATTGCAGATTGCGCTCGACGCCTTCTTCATCCATCACACCGTGCGGGTTGAGATCGATCCCAACTTGATCGCCAAAGCGGCTGCGGGGGGCACTCGCGTGCGGCTGCGCTCCAATACCGGGTTCACCGAATACGACCGCCACCAGTTGCTGGAACACGAAGCGTTTGTGCATTCGCTGACCGCGCTGAATGGTCGCGAGCAGCCCTTCCTGAAAAGCCTGGGGCGCAACGCGCCGCGCATCACCGCGACCCAGGAAGGGCTGGCGACGTTTGCCGAATTGATTACCGGCTCCATCGACCTGCAACGGCTCAAGCGGATCTCACTGCGCATCGTCGCCATTCACCAGGCATTGGCGGGTGCAAATTTCATCGATGTGTTCAAGATGTTTCTTGAGCAGGGCCAAACCGAGGCGGACAGCTTTACCTCGACCATGCGCGTGTTTCGCGGCGTGCCGACAACAGGCGGCAGCGCGTTTACCAAGGACACGGTGTATCTGCATGGCTTGCTGAGCGTGCATACCTTCTTTCGCTGGGCGCTAAAGAACCGCCGGCTGAGCCTCGCCCGCTTGCTGTTTGCGGGCAAGATGGCGTTGCACGATGTGTTTACGCTGGAGCCGCTGTTTCTCGACGGCACGATTGCTGAGCCTATGTATCTTCCGCCGTGGCTGACCCGCGCCAAAGGATTGGCTGGCACGTTGGCGTTCTCGTTGTTCGCCAATCGCATTCGGCTGGATCGCGTGGTGGCCGAAGATCTGGTGCTGGGTCTGTAAAGTAGGGCGGGTCATGACCCGCCAAATAAAGCTCCAAGCTCATGGCACATCGAGGACGCAAATCGGCGGGCAAAGCCCCGCCCGATGCAACCCCTCTCATCCCGTTGAGAACCACCCGTCCCTCGCCTGTATTGGCAACGCGCTCGCGCTACCATCACGTCCCACCTTCCCTCCGCTGCCAAGACCGCCACCATGAGCGATACGCCCAACAAAGACCTGAAACAGGCCGCCCTCGACTACCACCGGCAGCATCCGCCGGGAAAAATCAAAGTGGTTGCGACCAAGCCGATGGTCACTCAGCGCGACTTGTCCTTGGCGTATTCGCCCGGCGTCGCCGCTGCCTGCGATCTGATTGTCGAGAATCCGGCTGAAGTCTCGTCAATGACCGCGCGTGGCAATCTGGTCGCGGTGATAACCAATGGGACGGCGGTGCTGGGCTTGGGCAACATCGGCCCGCTCGCGGCCAAGCCGGTGATGGAAGGCAAGGGCGTGCTGTTCCAGAAGTTCGCCGGCATTGATGTGTTCGACCTCGAGATCGCCGAGAACGATCCCGACAAACTGGTCGACATCATCGCCAGCCTCGAACCCACGTTCGGCGGCATCAATCTGGAAGACATCAAGGCGCCGGAGTGCTTCATCGTCGAAAAGAAGCTGCGCGAGCGGATGAAGATTCCGGTCTTTCACGATGATCAGCATGGCACCGCGATCATCGTCGGCGCGGCGATCTTGAATGCCCTGGAAATCACCGGCAAGAAAATCGAAGAAGTGAAGCTGGCTTGCTCCGGCGCCGGTGCCGCCGGCATTGCCTGCCTCAACATGCTGGTGGCGCTGGGTATGCGCCAAGACAACATCACCGTGGTCGACAGGAAAGGCGTGGTCTACGCCGGCCGTGCGGAGGAAATGGACCCTGACAAGTCGCGCTACGCACGCGACACCAGCGCGCGCACGCTGGCCGATGTGGTCAAGGACGCCGACGTGTTTCTTGGCCTCTCAGCCGCCGGCGTGCTGAAGCCTGAAATGGTAGCGACCATGGCCGCGCGCCCAATCATCATGGCCCTGGCCAATCCGAATCCCGAGATCCTGCCCGAGCACGCCAAGGCCGTGCGTCCGGATTGCATCATCGGTACCGGCCGCTCGGACTATCCAAACCAGGTCAACAATGCCCTGTGTTTCCCGTACATTTTCCGTGGCGCGTTGGATGTAGGCGCCAGCACCATCAATGAAGAGATGAAGCTCGCCTGCGTGCGCGCGATTGCCGAATTAGCGCGCCGCGAGGCTTCGGATCTGGGCGCGGCCTATACCGGCGAGGTACCGAGTTTCGGTCCTGAGTATCTGATCCCACGCCCGTTTGATCCGCGTCTATTGGTATCGCTGGCAACGGCAGTGGCGAAGGCGGCGATGGATTCGGGCGTGGCGACGCGGCCGATTGAAGACCTGCGTGCTTACGCCGAAAAACTCAACCAGTTTGTGTTCCGCACTGGCCTTTTGATGAAGCCGGTGTTTGAGCGTGCGCGTTCGGATTTAAAGCGCGTGGTGTATGCCGAAGGCGAAGAAGAAGTGGTGCTGCGTGCGGTGCAAACCGTGGTCGATGAAGGCTTGGCGCGGCCCATCCTGATCGGTCGTCCGGCGGTGATCGATGCGCGCATCAAGCGGCTGGGTCTGCGGCTGGTCGCGGGTGAGCATTTCGACTTGACCAATAGCGACGACGATCCGCGCTTTGCTGATTACTGGCAGCTTTACCACGAAATCATGCAGCGTCGAGGTGTCAGCGTCGACGCCGCCAAGTCCGTGGTGCGCACGCGCTCTTCGGTGATCGCCGCCTTGATGGTGCGGCGCGGAGAAGCCGACGCCATGCTTTGCGGCGTCGTCGGACGCTTCCACAAAAAGCTGGCCTACGTGGTTAACGTGATTGGTCGTCAGCAAGGTGTGCGCGCCACTTCCGCGCTGTCTGGCGTGCTCAATGATCGCGGCACGTTTTTCTTTGTCGATACCCATGTTCAGAATGACCCGACCGCCGAGCAGATCGCTGAGTCCACGCGTGAAGCGGCGTTTCGCCTGCGCCTGTTTGGCATCACGCCGAAGGTCGCACTGCTGTCGTTCTCCAACTTCGGCAGCTACGACTCGGCAAGCTCGCAGAAGATGCGCCAAGCTTTGGCCCTGATCCGCGCGCAGTCACCTGATCTTGAGGTTGACGGCGAAATGCAGGCCGATACGGCGCTGTATCAGTCGATTCGCAACAAGCTACTGCCGGATTCCAAACTCACCGGCTGCGCCAATCTGTTCGTGATGCCCAATCTCGACGCCGCCAACATCGCCTACAACATGGTGCGGGCGATGACCGACGGCGTAGCGCTGGGACCGATCCTGATGGGTCTGGCAAAACCCGCGCACGTGTTGACCCCAGCCGCCACCGTGCGGCGTGTCGTCAACATGACCGCACTGGCAGCAGTGGAAGCGCAGATCCGTATGGACCGCGAAGCGGCTTGGGCGGTGGCGGGCAGTTAGGGCAGTTAGGGTAATTAGGGCAGATAGGGCAGTTAGGGCTAGGCAGAGCCCGACATACTGCTAGCCCATCGCTGCTGTCGCTGCTCCTACAAGAGCGGCGCCGCAGGAGCAGCGCCCTCCTAGAGCCGCTCCTATCAAGAGCGGCGCCGCAGGAGCAGCGCCCTCCTAGAGCCGCTCCTATCAAGAGCGGCGCCGCAGGA
>JBBQQV010000218.1:0-5638 GCA_038215505.1 Lysobacterales bacterium | reverse complement strand
GGCGCAACTCTGGCTCACGCTGAGCGTGGCCAGTTGCAGGCACGTGGCGGCGTGGGTCAGTGCTGCGCAAGCTCACCCTCGGCGGCGATATGCGGCGTGCTGACCTCGAGTTTGTCCAGTTCGCGACCCAGTGCTTCTGGCGAGCGCGTATACGGTGCCAACAGGTTGTAAAACGCCGGTACCACATACAGCGAGAGCAGGGTCGAAAACGCCACCCCGGCGATGATGGCGATACCGATGGTGGCGCGCGAGGCCGAGCCCGGACCACCGGCGACCACCAGCGGCACCGCGCCCATGATGGTGGCGATCGAGGTCATCAGGATCGGGCGCAAACGGGTGCCGGATGCTTCGACGATGGCTTCGCCAATGGCCATGCCTTCGTCGCGCAACTGGTTGGCAAATTCGACGATCAGGATGCCGTTTTTCGCAGCCAGACCGACCAGCATGACAATGCCAATCTGGCTGAACAGGTTGAGTGAGTTTCCAGCCAACCACAGTCCTAGCAAGGCACCGAACAGGGCCAGCGGAACGGTCAGCATAATCACCAAGGGGTGAATAAAGCTCTCGAATTGAGCGGCCAACACCAGATAGACGACCAACAAGGCAAGCGCGAACGTGATCGCGGCGGCATTGCCAGCCGCCTGGATTTCACGCGACTCGCCCTTGTAGTCGAGTTTGGCGATTTCCGGCAACTCTTCGTCGGCGACGCCTTGTATCCAGGTCAGTGCTTCGCCCAGCGGATAGCCCGGGGCCAAGCCCGCCGATAGGGTGATCGCGCGCAGTCGGTTGAAGCGATTCAGGCTGCCGGGCTCGGCCAGTTCCGTCAGCTCGACCAGACTCGCAAGCGGCACCAGTTGCCCCGAGCGCTGCGAGCGAACATACAAGTTGCTCAAGTCGTTGGGTGTTGCGCGATCGCTGGTCTGTGCCTGCAGGATGACGTCGTACTCTTCGCCATCCTCCACAAACGTGGTGACTCGGCGCGAGCCCATCATGGTTTCCAGGGTGCGACCGATTTCGGTCAACGACACACCCAGATCGGCGGCTCGCGTGCGGTCGATCTGCACACGTACCTGCGGACGGGTTTCTTTGTAGTCGGAGTCGACCGCGAACAGTTTGGGGTTCTGTTCCATGCGCGCGAGCATGCGATCACGCCACTCGGCCAACTCCGCATAGTCGGGTCCACCGAGCACGATCTGCAGCGGTTGGCCACGCGAGCGGGTCAGACCCGAGCGTACTTGTGGTAGCGCGCGCACGCCCGGAATCGTCGCCAATTCAGCGCGTGCCGCCTCAACCAGGGTGCCGGTATCAACGCTGCGCTCGGTCCACGGTTTCATAAGAACAATGGCGAGTCCGGTGTGCATTTCTTCGCTGGCACCAAAGCCGCCGGGCACGCGGGTGTTCAAGCGGTCGATGGGCTCGCCTTCGCCCACATAGCGACTGAGGATTGCCTCGACCTTACCCATCTGTGCCACCGAATAGTCGTAGCCTGCACCCTCGGGGCCCTGCACCGAGATGAAGAAGGCACCGCGATCCTCGGCCGGTGCCAGCTCATTCGGAACCACCAGTAACAGGCCATAGCTGGCGAGCATGACCAGCACCAACATCGCACCAAATAGACCGGGGCGGCCGATGCTGGCGCGCAGCTGCCGTTTGTAGCCGGTCGATAGACGCTGCAGGTTGCGTTCCACCCAGGCGCGGAAACCACGCGGTTCGGTGTGCGCACGGACCAGCTTGGACGCCATCATCGGGGTCAAGGTCAGTGCCACGAAGGCCGAAATCGCCACCGCTCCGGCCAAGGCAATGCTCAGCTCGCGGAACAAGCGGCCAGTGTTGCCTTCCATGAAGCCTACGGGTACGAACACCGCCACCAACACGGCCGTTGTTGCAATCACCGCGAACGCCACCTGACGGGTGCCGCGGGCGGCAGCAATCATGGGTGGCTCGCCCAGATCAGCGCGGCGTTGACAGTTCTCCAGGACCACGATGGCATCGTCGACCACGAGTCCGATACACATCACCAAGGCCAACAGGGTCAACAAGTTGAGTGAAGCACCAAACGCCCACAGGCCGATCAAGGCGGCGATCAAGCAGACGGGCACCACCACCGCAGGAATCAACGCGGCGCGCCAGCTGCCCAGGAACAGATAGATCACCAGCAACACCAGCACCATCGCTTCGAGCAGGGTGGCGTAGACGCGATCTACCGCCGCTTCAATGAAAATGGTGGTGTCGAAGGCGACAAAGATGGTCGTGCCGGCGGGGATCGAAGCCTGGATGTCGGGCAGTTCGGCACGCACCCGACGAACCACATCCAGTGCATTGGCGGTCGAGGTCTTGACCACGCCCAAACCCACATTGGGTTTGCCATTGCCGCGGAAATAGGCGCGCCGCTCGGCCGAGGCGCGTTCAACTTTGGCCACTTCGCCCAGCCGCACCAGGTGGCCGTCTTCGCCTTTCTTGATGACCAGTTGGGCAAACTCGTCTGCGTTCAGATAATTGCGCTGCACGCGCAACACAAAATCGCGATCCTGAGACTCCAGACGGCCCGCCGGTAGTTCGACATTTTCACTGCGCAATGCTTGTTCGATGTCGGCGACGGTCAGGCCGCGGGCTGCCAGCGCCTGCCGGTCAATCCACACACGCATCGAATAGCGCTGCTGGCCACCGACCCGGATTTGTGCAACACCATCAATCGCCGACAGCCTGTCGACGACATAGCGGTCGGCGTAGTCGCTCAGCGCGAGGGTGTCGAGTTGGGTCGAATTCATGTTCAGCCACACCAGTACTTCGGCGTCGCTCTCGACCTTGGCAATTTGTGCCGGGTCCGCCTCGGCCGGAATCCGATCCGACACTCGACTGACCGCATCACGAATGTCGTTCGCAGCGGCTTCGATATCGCGGCTCAGGCCGAACTCGATGGTGACCGAAGCGCGGCCGTTGACGCTGCGTGACTCGATTGTTTCGATGCCTTCAATGCCGCTGACCGCGTCTTCCAGAATCTGGGTGACACGGGTCTCGACTACCGCCGCCGAAGCACCCGGATAGGTGACATCGACCGACACCACCGGCGGATCAATTTTTGGCAACTCACGCAAGGTCAGTCGGCCATACGCCATCATTCCCAGCGCCACCAGCAGAAGGCTGGCGACGCTGGCGAGTACGGGCCGGCGAATCGAGATATCAGATAGCAACATGCAACGCTCCTTGCGGCGCGAGTAGCGGCGCCTTGGTCAACATCGTGGCGCGCTAGTGCGCTGCTTCCGTGCCCGATTCCGCCTGCTCCGGGGCCGCTTGATTGGCTTCGACCACGCGTGCTCCCGGCCGCAGTTTCACAATACCTTCGACCACGATGCGATCGCCGGCGACCAGGCCTTCGACGATCTCGACTTCGCCTCGCCGCCGCGCACCACTTTTCACCTGAACCTGGCTGACAACACTTTCAGCATCGACCCGGAAAACCGATTGCTGGCTGCCGACCTGCATCAACGCCAATTCGGGGATCACCACCGTTTGCCGCGCTGGCAGCAGCAGTTCCACGGTCAACAGCATGCCCGGCCGCAGTTGTGCTTCTTCGTTGGGCAGTTCGGCGCGCAAGGTGACCGCGCGGGTCACTGGATCGACGCGCGAACCGATGGTGGTCAAGGTGCCTTCGAAATGCACATCGGGCCAGGCGGCGCTGCGGGCGCGGATGCTCTGACCAATCGCGACTGCCGCCAGAAAGCGCTCCGGGATTGAGAAGTCGAGCTTGATCAGCGACACATCATCCAGCGTAGCGATCGCCGTACCCGGCGTTACCAGCGTGCCAGGGCTGACCTGACGAAAGCCCAGCAAGCCCGCGAACGGCGCAACGATGACCCGATCGGCCAAGCGTGCGCGGGTAGCGTCCATCCGCGCTTTCGCGGCATCCCGAGTGGCGACTAACGAATCCAGCTGGCTTCTGGCAATCGTGCCGGCTTCGACCAATTCGACTTGCCGGCGATACTGCTGCAGCGCTTCTGTGTAATTGGCCTGTGCTTCTTCCAGGCCAGCGACTTCAGCGCGCCCCGACAAGTCAACCAGCAACCGTCCTTCGCTGACCAGATCGCCGTCGCTGAAATTCACCCGCGCCACCGTCTCGGTGACCTTGGCGGTGATCGTCACGGACTCTTTGGCTTTGGCGGTACCCAACGCCTCGATTTGATCCACCCACGCGGTGTTTGCCGCCAACGTGGTGATCACCGAGGTCGGCGCGGGCGGGCCTGCGGCGTTGCCGGTTCCGGCCGGTTTGCCGCCTGAGCAAGCGGCCAAGCCCGCACTCAATATCAGCATCGCCAGCGCAAGCACGCGGCCGGCGGAACTCTCGGCTAAGGGCATTCTTTGCTTGCTGCGCATCCTGCAACCTCGCCGACATCGGCCTTGGATTGTAGGCCGCGTGGCGCGTCGCGCGTTGTGAAAATCGGCGCGATCGAGCGAATAATTGCCCAGTTACGGCTCCTTTCAACCCGGCGCCGGCTCAGTTCGCCGCGTTCCACTCACCCCGCGCCGCCAAGCCATTGTCGCGGGCACGCTGCGAAACGGTGCGTTGCGCCGCATCGTAGTTGTTGACCATGTCTTGCGACCACAGCGAAAGCGCTGCCTGTTGCATCGCCCGGCCGTAGCTGAAGGTCAGCGGCCACGGGTTCGGGCCCATCTGATTCATCGCATTGAGATGCGCCGTGGCGGCTTCGTCGCTTTGTCCGCCGGACAAAAAGACGACTCCCGGTAGCGCCGCCGGCACCGCCGAACGCAGGCAGCGCAGGGTCCACTCGGCGACTTCTTCGACACTTGCCTGCTCAGGGCAGGTCTTGCCGGAGATCACCATGCTGGCCTTCAGGATGCAGCCCTCCAGCACGACGTTCTGGTCGTAGAGCGCGCCAAACAATGAGCGCAATGTGGCTTCCGTCACGTCATAACAAACCTCGATATCGTGATCGCCATCCATCAGCACTTCCGGCTCCACCATCGGCACAATCCCGGCCTCTTGGCAGAGCGCGGCGTAACGGGCCAGCACGTGGCAGTTGGCTTCGATACATGCACCGCTGGGGGTGTCCTCGCCGATGGTAATCACAGCACGCCATTTGGCAAAACGGGCACCCAAGGTGGCGTATTCGGCGAGGCGCTGGCGCAAGCCATCCAGGCCTTCGGTAATCAGCTCGCCCGGATAGCCCGCGTAGGGCACGGTGCCGCGATCCACCTTGATACCCGGCAGCATGCCGGCTTGGTTCATCAAGGTCGCGAACGGCACGCCTGCGGCAGAGGATTGGCGCAAGGTTTCGTCGTACATGATCGCGCCGGAAATGTGTGCGGACAGATCGGGTGCAGTCAACAGCAGCTCCCGGTATGCACGTCGATTTTCCTCGCTGCACTCGATACCGACGGCTTCAAAACGCTTTTTGATGGTGGCGGTCGACTCGTCGATGGCGATGATGCCTTTGCCAGGGGCGACCATGGCGAGGGCGGTTTCGTGCAGTTGATCAATGCTCATGAAAGCTCCGTGCAAAAAAGGATTCGGGGATGAAGATCTGGTTTGCTGGGCGACGCTGGCGTCAGCGCTAACCTGGAAATCGGCCGGCCAGTATAGCGGCAGCACTGCATCCAGCCGTGGACCTGCGGCCCGCTC
>JBBQQV010000217.1:0-5644 GCA_038215505.1 Lysobacterales bacterium | reverse complement strand
ATCTGCGCGCAGAGTTAAAGCAGTTGACCGGGGGCAAAGGCGTCGATGTAGTGTTTGATCCAGTCGGCGGACGCTTTGCCGAACCGGCGCTGCGCAGCATCGCCTGGCGTGGCCGCTATCTGGTGATCGGGTTTGCTGCGGGTGACATACCAGCCTTGCCGTGGAATCTACCGCTGCTCAAGGGAGCATCCATCGTCGGCGTGTTCTGGGGCGAGTTTGCCAAGCGTGAGCCGCAAGCGAACTTGCGTGGCCTGCGCGAACTGCTCGCTTGGATCAACGAGGGCAAGATTCGACCGCTGATCTCGCGCAGCTACTCGCTGGACGAGGTGCCGCAAGCGTTGCGCGATCTGGGAGAGCGACGCGTGCAGGGCAAGGTGGTCATCTTGCCTTGAGTGGTGCAGGTCGGCGGCCTGTCTAAACACCGCCCTGCGGCCGCTGCGCCAACACGATCTCAGTCTCAAAGGGTACGCCTGCCCGTAGGCCGGCCAAATGGATGCGACTGCCAGGGTCGAGATTCGCCTCGCGCGTGCGTAGATCGAGCTGGCCAATGATGGCGATGTCGTCAACATCGAGCAGAACGTCGCCCACTCGCAGCCCGGCCAGATCCGCCGGGCTGCCGGCATAGACGTTGGACACAGCGACTCCACGCGCACTGGCGGGCGGCAATGTCCCAGGCAGCACCGGTGCATCTCCATACTCGATGCCCAGCCAACCGCGCACCACTGCGCCGTGGTCGACGATTTGCTTGAGCACGGTGCCTGCGGTGGACAACGGTATCGCAAAACCGATGCCCTCTGCGCCCGCCAGTCGGCCCAGCACAAACGTGTTGATGCCGATCAATCCGCCATCGGCATCAACCAACGCGCCGCCCGAATTGCCTTCGTTGATAGCCGCGTCTGTCTGAATAAAGTCCTCGTAGGCGCTCAGATTGAGTTGATCGCGACCCACGCCAGAAACAATGCCCTGGGTGACCGTTTGACCCAAGCCGAAGGGATTGCCTATGGCCAATACCACGTCACCGACTTGCACGGGGAGCGCCCGTTCAAGTGATAGCGCCGGCAGGTTGCTGCCTTCGATGCGCAAAACCGCGAGGTCGGTTTCGCGGTCACTGCCAACCAGTCTTGCCTGCGTGACTTGGCCGTTCCACAGCGCAACCTGAATCTCGTCGGCATTCGCTATCACATGATGATTGGTCAACACATAGCCGTCGCTACTGACGATGACACCCGAGCCCAAGGCGCGCTCCAGTCGTTGTCGCGGGCGACCCAGGGTAATTCCAGAGAATCGTTGCAAGGTCGGGTTGGGCACCAGTTGATAGGGTCGCTCAGTAATGACCCGGGCGGTGTAGATGCTCACCACCGAAGGTGCGCTGCGCTTGACGGCCTCAGCATAGCTGCGCGGGCTGTTGTTGTTTGCGGCCACAGTCGCGGCGGCCGATGTTGGCGCGGACACCCCAAGCGCCGCGCGCAACGACTCCACCCAGCGCGGCCGCAACAGCAAAACGGTGAACGCAAGCGCCAGTCCAAGCACGACAAAACTGGCAACGCTTGGCACGGATCGACGGGCGTGGCTCATCTGCGGCGTGGGAAAAAGGATTTAGCGGGATTCATTTTGGCACGCGGTCGGCAAGCGTTGTCCGGCTCGGTTGCGTTCAGCTAAACTACAGCGCTTCCAGCCCCCTGATCACCGGGCTTCCGTGCATGGCCACCTGCGTGCGCTGACTCCGATGACCAAGAAGGCCGCCAAGCGTCCAACGACGCCCCGAATTGCTTACGTTTTGCGGAGAGCCGAATGGCTAACCACGAGGTCAACACCGGACGCCGCCGCTTCTTGACTGCCACCACGGCGGTTGTGGGAGCAGGCGGTGTGATTGCAGCGGCGGTACCGTTTGTCGCTTCTTGGCAGCCGAGCGCCAAAGCCCAAGGTGCTGGTGCGCCGGTCACTGAGGACATCAGCAAGCTGGAGCCCGGGCAACGCGTGATCGTGCAATGGCGCGGTCAGCCGGTTTGGATTTTCCGCCGCACGCCAGAACAGTTGAGCGCACTTCCGGCCAATGATGGGCGGTTGCGGGATCCCAATTCAGACAACCTCGATCAGCAACCGGAGTACGCCAAGAACGGTTATCGCTCGATCAAGCCCGAGATCGCCGTGCTGGTGGGTACCTGCACGCATCTTGGCTGTTCACCTTTGTTCCGTCCTGAACTTGAGCCGCAGCCGTTTGATGCCGAATGGAAAGGTGGCTTTTATTGCCCTTGCCACAACTCACGCTTCGACATGGCGGGTCGCGTCTATGAAGGCGTGCCGGCACCCACCAATCTGCGCGTGCCGCCCTACAAGTTCCTCGACGAAAACCGCATCGTCATTGGTGTCAATCCGGAAGGAGCCGCGTAATGGCCAAACTGATTGCGCGCACTACCGATAGCGTGGTCGGCTGGTTCAATGACCGCACGCCGGGACTCATTCCGTTTTACAAGAAGCACATTTCCGAGTACTACGCTCCGAAAAACTTCAACGTCTGGTATTACTTCGGCTCGCTGGCCATGCTGGTACTAGTCAACCAGATCGTCACCGGCATCTGGCTGACGATGAACTACAAGCCCAGTGCTGCTGAAGCCTTTAACTCGGTCGAATACATCATGCGTGATGTCGACTGGGGCTGGCTGATCCGCTACATGCACTCTACCGGCGCCTCGCTGTTCTTTGTCGTGGTCTACCTGCACATGTTTCGCGGCCTGATCTATGGCAGCTATCAAAAGCCGCGCGAACTGGTCTGGGTAATCGGCATGCTTCTCTTTCTGACCCTGATGGCGGAAGCCTTCATGGGTTACGTGTTGCCGTGGGGCCAGATGAGCTACTGGGGCGCGCAGGTGATCATCAACTTGTTTGGCGCTGTGCCTTGGATTGGTGAAGCGCTGACCGAGTTCATCCGTGGCGACTATCTGGTCTCCGACGCCACTCTCAACCGCTTCTTCGCCCTGCATGTCATCGCCCTGCCGCTGGTGATCCTGCTGCTGGTGGTGCTGCATCTTGGCGCGCTGCATGAGGTGGGTTCCAACAACCCCGAGGGCGTCGATATCAAAAAGAAGAAAGGCGTCGATGGCGTGCCACTCGACGGCATCCCATTTCATCCTTACTACACGATCAAGGATCTGTTCGGCGCAGGTTTCTTCCTGACCATTGCCGCGTTCATTCTGTTTTTTGAACCAACATTTGGTGGGTTGTTTCTTGAGTACGACAACTTTGTCGTCGCCAATCCGCTGGTGACACCCGAGCACATCAAGCCGGTGTGGTATTTCACTCCTTATTACGCGATGTTGCGCGCCGTGCCTGACAAGCTGCTTGGCGTGATGGTGATGGGTGGTGCTGTCCTGATTCTGTTCCTGGTGCCGTGGCTCGATTACAGCAGGGTGAAGTCCATTCGCTATCGTGGAATGATCACCAAGTCGCTGCTCGCGATGTTCGTCATTTCCTTCATTGCCCTTGGCTGGCTGGGTTTGCAGGCAGGCAGCACCGGGCAGACGTGGGCGGCGCGGATATTCACCCTTTATTACTTCGGCTTCTTCATCACCATGCCGATTTGGACCCGCCTTGATGCGGTGAAATCGGTTCCGGACCGGGTGCCAGCGCATGACTAAGCGGCTTGCTAGTTTGCTTTTGACTTTGGCCTTGCTGCCAACAACGTCCTTGGCGGCAGGCGGTGGCGCTTTGCTGGAAAGTCACGCCAACATCAACGACACCGCGTCGTTGCAGCGTGGCGCGGCATTGTTCAGCAGTTATTGCGCCGGATGCCATTCCCTGAACTTGCATCGCTATTCGCGTACCGCCGAGGATCTCGACTTGACCGAAGCGCAAGTCATGGAAAACTTGGCCCCTGCGGGAGCCAAGTTTGCGGAGACGATGCAGGTCGCTATGAATCCCGATGACGCCGCCGCGTGGTTGGGCAAGGCACCACCGGATCTGTCCTTGGTTGCGCGAGCCAAGCCGGGTGGGCATGACTGGACCTACACGTTTTTGAAGTCGTTCTACGTTGACGAGTCCCGTCCGAGTGGCTGGAACAACACTCTTTTGGCTGGTAGCAGCATGCCAAACGTATTGTGGGAGCTGCAGGGTATTCAACGACCCGTTTACGATGGCAAACACGCGGGGTCTGCCGCGCCGGCTCACCTTGAGGTTGCATCGCCGGGTCGCTTGAATGCGGCCGAATTCGATCAAGTCATCCGCGACCTCACCGCCTACTTGCAGTACGTGGGTGAGCCAGCGGCGCTCAAGCGGTCCTCCGTGGGTTTATGGGTGATCGTGTTCTTGGCATTTTTCACATTTCTCGCCTGGTTGCTCAAAAACGAGTACTGGAGCGACATCCACTGAGGATTTCTACCTGGCGCGCGTAACGGGCGCCTGCAAGGCTCGCCCGCGTGCTGGGTGAGGTGACTTCCATGGCAGCGAGTTCGCGCATGCGCAATACCCTGACTTTGTTCACCGCTCGAGATTGCGTCGTTTGTCACCGCGTCAGGCTGGTGCTGGCAGCGAAAGGTGTGACCTATGAATCGGTGATGGTCGACCCGGCAAAGCCGCCGGAAGATCTGATCGAGTTGAATCCGTATCACTCGGTTCCCACCTTGGTTGAGCGTGATCTTGTGCTTTATGCCGCCTCAGTGGTGAGCGAGTATTTGGACGAGCGATATCCGCACCCGCCCTTGATGCCGGTCGACCCGTTGTCGCGTGCGCGGCTGCGCTTAGCGATGTTGCGGCTTGAGCATGACTGGGTGCCTCAGGTTCAGGCCATCCAAGGCGGCAACAAGGCACAGGCTGAAGCCGGCCGCAAGCGTCTGCGGGAATTGCTGGTCGCCTCACTGCCCTTGTTCAAAGTTTCAAAGTTTTTCCTCAACACGGAAATGAGTCTGGCCGATTGCGCGCTGGCGCCAATTATCTGGCGACTGGATGCGCTTGGCGTGGGCTTGCCAAAGGATGGCAAGCTGATCGAAGACTACGGCACCCGGATTTTCCGGAATCCCGGATTTGCTCGCAGCATGACCACAGAAGAAAAACTTTTGCGTGAGTTGCCGTGAGCAAATCACCGCCGGTTTCGATGACCTCCAATCGGCCGTATCTCATCCGCGCGATTTATGAGTGGATTGGCGACAACGGTTTGACGCCGCATCTGCTCGTGGATGCCACCCAGGCTGGCGTGCAAGTGCCGATCCAGTCGATCAAGGATGGTCAAGTGGTGTTGAACATCGCCGCCCGCGCGGTCGGCCAGTTGGATCTGGGCAACGACGGTGTCCGGTTCATGGCGCGTTTTTCTGGCGTCAGTCACTCCGTGCGCGTCCCTTTGGCTGCCGTGCTTGCCATTTATGCCCAAGAGACGGGGCAAGGCATGATGTTACCGCGCGACGATGAGTCAACCGCTGCTGCGGCTCCGCAAGTCGAAGAAGCCGCACCCGCGCCGATCACTGAGAGCCCCAAGCGCCCCAGCTTTCTGCGCGTTGTAAAGTAACCGGGCTCGGACCGCCTGCGAGGGCGACCTGTTACCACTGGCACGCGCTGGGCACTGGGCGAACGGGCCCAATGGTGGTCCGATTGTCGTCCAACAAACACTATGAATCACCCGAATGCCGGGCGCTCGCGCGTTTATTTTACTTTGCTG
>JBBQQV010000216.1:0-5647 GCA_038215505.1 Lysobacterales bacterium | reverse complement strand
ACGCTATCGAGTTGGGTCTGCGCGTAGACGCCGAATTCGCCGCCACCGTGGTCGATAACGACGTAGTTGCCGAACAGCGCCACGCGGTCAGTGGCCAGCTTGCTTTGGTCGAACTGGCGGTTGTCGGGTTGCGAGTTTTCGACGGCGACCACGACGCCACCGCCGATCGCGCTTACCGGTTTGCCAAAACTAAACCAGTTTGCGATGTCCGTACCCTCGCCCTTGCTCATGGCACCGCTGGCGCCCACGTGAACGAAGTCAGAGCTGTAGCGCATGGCATTGCGCTTGCATTCCATCTGCGCGATCGGCTCGAACTGCACATCGAAACGCCGATGGTGGCCCAGCACGTCGTGGCCGTCGTGGTTCACGACAAGGCCGATCACGGGCAGAACATAGTCGGCATGATTGCAATAGGCGCGCAGTTTTACTTCGATGAATTGCTGCAGGCGACGGCTGCCGTCTGCGTTCGAAACATCGAACTGGAAGCGCAAGGTCGCAAGATCGAGTTCATTCGCCAGCGGGTGGAACGGATTGAAAACCGTGCGCGTTTTGCCGACTTCGATGCGGCGCTCGCCGATGGCCTCGATACTTGGGCGCACGCCGTTGCCGTCGACGAAGCGACGCAACAACAACTTGCCGTCACGATCCATCACGCTGAGTTCGATGCGGTCAATGTCGATCGCGACATCGCTCCGATTTTCAACCAAGTGGTCGAAGTTCAGATGTTGCGCGTCGGACATGCGCTCGATGAACAGGGGATCCGGAGCTAGCGACAGCGCGACCTCCAGTGCCGAGTCAGCCGAAAAGGTCGGCAGCGCGAACGTGGCGAGAAACAGCAAAGATAGTGCGCGATATATCGGCGAAATCCTGGATTGGGGCGAAACGGATGAGATGCAGGATATTGCCTCCGGGTTTAAGGCGGTAAGACAGGGCTTTCGAGCTTGCACAAGTGTCTCGTCGAAAGACTTGACCATCATATTGCGAGAACCTCGCCCAGCACTTTTCGGCGCAAACGCAGCGAAGCCTGACAGGTCGAGCAGATCGATCAAAAGCAGCGCGGCGTGGACAAAACGTGGCGCTCAGCCGAGCCTGTCGCTACCGCAACACGCGCATTTCCAGTCAGGTGCAGCCGGAGCCAGCGGGCAACGGGTAAAAAAGCAGAGGTTCGCCAAGCTGTTTTCCAGTCGCTTCAACCTTCACGGCTGACGTCATCGGCTGCGATCCCCGCGACCACCTATCCACGCATGCGTAACGCAGGCGTGTTGTGCACTTCCATACGATTCGGGCAGCATTGCTGGCCTCTTTGCCTGCCTGGTCCTTGTGAATCCCACCGAAATCTATCTGATCGCGATGGCGATCATTTTCACCGTGCCCTATCTGGTTTGGCGGGTCGCTCGCACCGAGTACTACGCACCGCTGGTGGTAGTGCAGATCATCACCGGTATCTTGTTGGGGCCAGGCATCCTGGGTGCGCTATATCCGGATTACTACGCGTTTGTGTTCAACCCGATCACCGTGCACAGCCTCAACGGCGTCGCCTGGTGGGCGGTGATGATCTTCGTCTGGATCGCCGGCATTGAACTGGATGTAGGCAAGGCGTGGGCGAATCGCAAGGAGACCGGAATCACTGCTAGTCTCGCCTTGTTGGCGCCACTGGTGTGTGGAGCCGGCGCGGCGCTGCTGATGTTGCTCTGGCGCGAAGGCTGGATGGGCGAGCGCGCCACGTCGTGGCAGTTTGTGCTCGGCATCGGCATGGCATGCGCGGTCACGGCGTTGCCCATCCTCATCCTGTTCATGGAAAAGCTCGACATCCTGCGCAAGCCACTGGGACAACGTGTGTTGCGCTACGCCAGTCTCGATGACATCGCCATTTGGGGCGTGCTGGCGCTCATCCTGCTGGATTGGGAGCGGGTGGGTCGTCAGGTGGGCTTTATGGTCAGCTTCGTGGTCGTTGCCGTCCTGTTCCGCCGTCTGATGCAAAGTCTGGAGGAACGCGATCGCTGGTACGTCGGATTGATATGGCTTGCCGTGTGCGGATTTGGCGCCGATTGGGCCGGCCTGCACTTCATGGTCGGAGCCTTTCTGTCGGGCGTCGTGATCGAAGGGCGTTGGTTCAATCAAGAACGCATGGACCTGCTGCGCCATCACGTGCTGCTGGTGATCATGCCGGTGTTTTTCCTGAGCACCGGCCTGCGCACCAACTGGGACATGGGCGGCACTGCCGTGTTCATCGCTGCCGCCCTGCTGCTGGTCGCCTCGGTGGGTGGCAAACTCGCTGGCGTGCATCTCGCCGGCCGCATCCTTGGCTGGACGAAGGGCGAATCCTCGGTGATCGGCTGGCTGCTGCAAACCAAGGCGCTGATCATGATCATCTTCGCCAATATTTTGCTCGACAAGGCCATCATCAGCAGCGAAACCTTTACCGCGCTGCTGCTGATGGCAGTCGCCAGCACGATGCTCACGATCCCGCTGGTCACGCCAAAGCTTCGTAAATTAAACGCGGTTTGAGCGCTCGATTTTTTCGCTGCTGGCAGATCGAGTCTGCAAGTGGATTCAATTGCCAGCAGGTGTCGCTGGCCCCGCGTGTGGCGGCTCGTGCTTGCCGCCAACAATGATTCGCGCATTGCGCTGGTAGGTCCAGTACGACCAACCCCAGTTGATCAGCACCACCAAGCGGTTGCGGAAGCCGATCAGGAAGAACACGTGTGCGGCCAGCCAAAACCACCAGGCCACCACGCCGGAAATGCGCAGCCCACGCACGTCGACAATCGCCGCCATGCGTCCGATGGTGGCGAGATTGCCGTAGTCGGCGTATCGGAATTTGCGCGTCGAGCGCCCAGCCAAGCGCGCACGCACGCAGCGAGCCACGTGCTTGCCCATCTGTTTGGCTGCGGGGGCGACGCCAGGCACCGGGCGGTCACCCTGCATCACCGTTGCAAGATCACCGGCGACAAAAATCTCCGGATGACCGGCCACGCTCAAGTCAGCCTGTACCGGCACCCTGCCCGCGCGATCCAGAGGCACGCCCAGGGTCCTGCCCAAAGGCGATGCCGCCACACCGGCGGCCCACAACACGGTGCGTGCAGCCAGTCGTTGTTCGCCCAGTAACACGCCTTCGGCATCAATGGCTGAGATTGCCTTGCCAGTGAGCACCTCGACACCCAGCCCCGCCAGTTGCCGACGCGCCGCCTCGGACAATGACTCCGGGAAACTCGTGAGAATGCGCGGACCGGCCTCGGCCAGGATTACGCGAGATTGTCCGGGATCGATACGCCGGAATTCGCGCCGCAAGGTGTGGCGTGCGATTTCGGCCAAGGTGCCGGCCAACTCGACGCCGGTGGGCCCGCCGCCAACGATGACAAAGGTCAGCCACGCCGCCCGCAAGACCGGGTCTGGCTCGGCCTCAGCGCGCTCGAATGCGGTCAGGATTTGCCGGCGGATGGCGAAAGCATCGTCGAGCGTCTTCAAGCCAGGTGCATGCTCGGCCCAGTTGTCGTTACCAAAGTACGAGTGTCCGGCGCCGGTGGCGAGCAGCAGCATGTCGTAGCTAAGCGGCTCTCCACGCGCCAACAGCACGCGCCGGCCGGCCTTGTCGATATCCACCGCCTCGCCCAGCAACACCGTGGCGTTCGCTTGCTTGCGCAGGATGTGCCGCAATGGCGCCGCAATGTCCGGCGCCGACAATCCCGCCGTGGCGACCTGATACAGCAGGGGCTGAAAAAGATGGTGATTGCAGCGATCCAGCAGGGTGATCCGCACCGGCGCGCGGGCGAGCGCTCGCGCCGTCCACAAGCCCGCGAAGCCGCCGCCAACGATGACAAGGTGGGGTCGTGTGTCTGACTGCATGCGTTTTGAACGAGATTTTGCTGGGGAAATAGTGGTCATCATCGCCACGACTTTAGAGTAGCCGAGTCGTGCGAAGACTCGGATATTCAAGGCGTGAGTTTGCGGGCGCGCCGGAAAGCGCGATTGCGCACGACTCTTGCTGGAGCATCGTAACGCCAGCAGAGGTTGAGCTTCTCGAGCCAAAGCGTGGCCGGGCGGCTGCGGAAGCGAGTTGAGATTGACGGATTTGTAAGAATTTGTGTCGACAGCGCCAAGCCGATCACACATCATAAGCGTCGCAATTTGTAAGCTTGTGACGTACAGCGTCCATTGCTCGCCCAACGCGGCGTGGCCTGCACAACGAACCGCTGGTGAAAGAAGATCGCTGCAGGGGAGCGATCTATCCGTCCAAGGCCGTTATTCCGTCCTGACGAGGTAGACGATGAAGTACCTAACGCGAATGCTCGCCTATACCCGACTTTTCGTTTTGAGTCGGCAATGGAAGTCGATCCAGCAGTGGCTTTACACACTGCCCGCGGATCAGGAAATGCGCTTTGCCGCCTTCGTCCACGACGAAGCGACGCGTGCCGCTAAGCACCCTACGCCGCAGTTTTACGGCTCCGAGAACGTCGCTAGCTACAGCCCGTGGGGCGACGCCGTCGACACCGCCTATGCGCTCAGTCGCTCGGCCGATGTAAAAGACCAGATGCGTGGCATCGCGATGTGGCTGGCTATCGTCTACTACGAAACTCGCAACCCGACGGTCACCGCACTGCACAAATTGCATGTCGATGTCGCCTACAACCTGGAACGTTTTCGCAGCCTGCATGAGCATGTGCTGGCCATTCGCCACGCAGCGTGAGCAGTCGAGTCAACAGCCGGTCAAGCGATGTGGTTGCGCGGACCGGGCGAGCTCATTTCCGCGCACGCGGGAAACCGGATACCCGGGGCGACGGCGCTCAACCCGCCAGACCCTGACCGAGTTTCTTCAACAGAACCGCCAGTCGCAAGCGCTCACTTGCGGAAAGTACCGATAACGCGTCTGCCGCTTCCTCGAAGCGAACCGCAATCGCCTTGTCGATCAGTTTGCGGCCCTCGGTCGTTAACTCAGCAGCGCTGGAGCGTCGATCATTCGGATCGGCCACGCGCGCAATCAGGCCATTGTTTTCCAGCCGATCCAGACAGGCCGTCATTGCCCCTGAAGTGATCAACACCGAGTTGCGCAACTCGGTTGGCGTGCGCCGATAGGGTCGTCCTCCACGGCGCATGGTCGCCAGCACATCGAGATCGGTGTAGTGCAGACCGAGCGGCTTGAGTGCGGCGTTGGCGCGCGCCTCAAGCTGCCGGCCAATGCTGAGCAAGCGGCCGACAACTGCCATCGCAGTGGCGTCGAGTTCCGGCCGCTCTGCCTGCCACTCCGACAACAACCGATCAATCCTGTCGATGTGGACGGTCTGACTTTCGGACTTCTGCGGCATGACGATTCCAGTTGCGCGATTGGCCGATGAATATTAACATCAAGTATCTTTATGTAAAGATAGTTGTGACGATGTGACCAGTCTAGGACGCCCGCCCCGCGAGCTGCCGCACGACCACCGCCAGCCCATTCGACTCCGCCTGGATGCAACCTTGAAACGCATATTCTTCAGTTCGAACCAACGTCTGCGCAACGGCTGGTGGATCCTGATTTTCATCGCACTGATGCTCGCGAGTCGATTCATCTACACGCCCGTCAGCCGCGCGCTGCAGGACTTGGGAACCCCCAAGGCCTGGCTGGAGCCACTGTCCTTCGGATTTCTATTGCTGGTGACCTGGATCTGCT
>JBBQQV010000215.1:0-5692 GCA_038215505.1 Lysobacterales bacterium | reverse complement strand
TCAGCGCCACCGAATAGAACTCGCCGGTGGAGTCATCACCAGTCAGCACACAGCTTGGATACTTCCATGTGATCGCTGAGCCGGTCTCGACTTGCGTCCAACTGATTTTGGAGGCGACACCACGGCACTCGCCGCGCTTGGTGACAAAGTTGTAGATGCCACCCACGCCGTTCTCGTCGCCCGGATACCAGTTCTGCACGGTGGAATATTTGATCTGCGCGCGATCCATGGTGACCAGTTCAACCACGGCGGCGTGCAACTGGTTTTCGTCGCGCATTGGCGCAGTGCAACCCTCCAAATAAGAGACGTAACTATCGGCCTCAGCAATGATCAGGGTGCGCTCGAATTGGCCCGTTTCCGCGGCATTGATGCGGAAGTAGGTCGACAGCTCCATCGGGCAACGCACGCCCTTGGGAATGAACACAAAACTGCCGTCCGAGAACACGGCCGAGTTGAGCGCGGCGAAGTAGTTGTCGCCCACCGGTACCACACTGCCCAGGTATTGCCTGATCAGCTCGGGGTGCTCACGCACGGCTTCCGAGAAGCTGCAGAAAATCACCCCAACCTCGCCCAACTCCTTCTTGAAGGTGGTGCCGACCGACACCGAATCGAACACCGCATCGACCGCGACCCCGGCCAGCCGCGCGCGCTCATGCAGCGGCACGCCCAGCTTCTCGTAAGTTTCCAACAGCTTTGGATCCACTTCGTCCAACGAGGCGAATTTCTGCTTCGGCGCACTGAAGTAACTGATCGCCTGGTAGTTGATCGGTGCGATCTTCAACTTGGCCCAATCGGGCGGGGTCATTTTCAGCCAGCGCCGATAGGCGGCGAGTCGCCAATCCGTCATCCACTGAGGTTCTTCCTTGCGCGCGGAAATCCAGCGCACGACGTCTTCATTCAAGCCAGGCGGCAAGAAATCGGATTCGATATCGGTAACAAAGCCCGCGCCGTAGCGGCGGGTCAGTACGTCTTCCAGCTCTACACTTTCAGCGACCATAATTCGTATTCACTATGCTTCGTATCGACTTCAAGGACTGCTCACTTCGACCGTTCAATTCGACCGCTCCATTCAGTCGGCCGCGACCAGCGCCAGCGGAATGTGTTTGCGCTCGCGACTCACCGTCGCCGCCGCATTTCCAACCATGTCAGCAAGCGACACTCCGCGCAGGGCAGACTCAACCACGCTGCTGATGTGCCGCCAATTGCCGCGCACGCCGCAATGCGGTTCGTGATCGCAACGCCCGGCATGGGTGACGCATTCGGTAAAGCCAATCGGCCCTTCCATTGCCGCCACGATGTCGGCCACGCTGATCTGGCTTGCCGCCCGCGCCAGCCGATAGCCTCCGTGCGCGCCACGCGTTGAAATCACCAGGTCCGCTTGAGCCAATGCTTTCAGCAGCTTACTGACGGTAGGTGCTTCCAATCGCGCCAACGCCGCCAACTCGGTCGCGCTACACACGGCATTGGCCTGCTCGGCGAGCAAGGCCATCACCACGGTCGCGTAGTCGGTCAGTTTTCCTATCCGGAACATCGCTTTTTCGGCACATCCGAAGAAACAGGACCGTAATTGTACGGTTTATGCCTGTGAAGCAGAAGTCGCGACGCTGAGGACAGGCAGGCGGGCGTTCACGATGTCGAGATTAGTGCGGGTTGATTGCTGCAATGTTGGCTTTACGGCAGGCTTGCCACCTTAAGCCTTGCGCGCACTCGCCGCGCAGGCGTTGTCAAACGGACTACGTGTGATCCCCAAGCTGCCGCGCGTCAAAGCTTTCGCCCTCTCCTGCGTATCGTTGGCGCTGCTCGCACAAATGGCCAGCGCGGCTGATCCGACTGCATCCACGTTGAATTGGCAGCAATGCAGCGGTATGCCTGTCCTGGATTGGATCGAGCCACTTGCTGCGGATCCCAATCGCGAACAAGCGGCCACCGATATCGATGCCGACAGCATTGACGTCAGCGGCAAAGACGTTTACCTGCTTGAAGGCGACGCGCGACTGAGCCGTGCTGATCAGCGCCTGCGCGCCGACCGCCTGCAGTTCACCCACAGCGCATCGACCTATGCGGCGACCGGTGAAGTGCGCTACCAGGACGCCGGGGTGGCGCTCGACGCAAAATCGGTCAGCGGCAATATTGAAACGGAGCAGACGCGCCTGACCGATGTGCGCTATCAATTGATCGCTCTGCGCGGCAATGGCAAGGCGGCCAGCGCCGATCTGAACGGGGCCAAGGGCGATTTTGTTGCGGTCAGCTACAGCACCTGCGACGCGGCCATCGCAGCGGAGCCACAGAGTTGGGTGTTGCGCGCGCAAACCATGCATCTGGATCAGGAAAAGGGTGTTGGCAGCATGCGCAATGCGAGTCTGCGCATCGGCAAAGTGCCGGTGCTGTGGCTGCCCTATGCGAGCTTCCCGCTTGATAACCGCCGCAAGAGTGGCTTTCTGTATCCCAGTATCGGTAACGCCAGCGACACCGGCATCGACCTGCGCATCCCTTACTACATCAACATCGCGCCCAACCAAGACGCGACGGTAAGTGCACGCGTGATCGGCCGCCGAGGTGTAGCTTTGGGCGGCGAGTACCGTTATCTATTCGCCAATCACGGCGGCCAACTGGAAGGCGACTGGCTACCCAACGACGATCAAACCGGCAGCGACCGCAGCCTAGCCCGCTTTCGTCACAGTGGCCGCTTGGGCCCGCTATGGGCCGTGAATGCCGACGTCAACCGCGTCTCCGATGACCGCTATTTTGAGGACTTTGGCGACTCACTCTCGATTAGCAGCACGTCCTTGCTTGGCAGCTCCGTCAGCGTGGCGGGTCGCGGCAACTACTGGTCAGCGAGCGTGGCCGCTGAGCGCTGGGACATCATCGACCCGATAGTCGCCGACAGTGCGGAACCCTATCGGCGGTTGCCGCGCGCACGCTTCCGTTGGCAACAGCCATTCGCCGATTGGCTGCAATTTCGTTTGGATGCCGAGGCCGTCGCCTTTGGTCACCGCGAACGCGCTGAAGCCAGTCGCTATGACCTGCGACCCGCACTGGCTCTGCCGTTTGAGCGCGCCTGGGGTTACCTGCGGCCGGAGTTTGCGTGGCGGCAAACCGGTTACTCGCTGGATCGCGAGTTCGCCGGCGAAGGATTCGTGGATCGCGAACCCAGCCGCGGCGTGCCGATCAGCAGTCTGGATGCCGCACTCAACTTCGAGCGCGACACCAGCCTGTTTGGCAATGCCATGCGGCAAACCCTGCAGCCCCGTTTGTACTATTTGAACGTGCCTTTCGAGAATCAGGATGACTTGCCGATCTTCGACACCCAGGAGTTGAGCTTCACGTATGGGCAGCTGTTCCGGCCCAACCGTTTTACCGGCGCCGACCGTCAGACTGACGCCAATCAAGCAACGTTTGCATTGACCACGCGTTTCTTTGAAAACGCCAGCGGACGCGAGCGTCTGTCCGCCAGCATTGGCCAGATCCGCTATTTCGAAGATCAGCGTGTACAAATCCCCGGTGTTGCGCCTATCGATGGCAGCGGCTCGGCCTATGTCGGCGAACTGGAAGTCGCGCTGAGCGAGCAATTTGGCTTGGGCGTGACCCAGCAGTGGGACCCAAGTCTTGATGCCACCACACTCAGCGGGCTGCGCGCGGTGTGGCGCGGCAAGTCAGGCGTGTTGCTCAACATGGCTTATCGCTACCGTCGCGATGTGCTGGAACAGACCGACGCTTCGTTTGTGGTTCCGGTAAACAGCAACTGGCGTCTGGTCGGCCGCTGGAATTACTCGCTGCGAGACGCATCCACACTGGAGAGTTTTGCCGGCGTCGAGTGGGAAGGCTGCTGTATCGCTGCGCGGGTGCTCGGCCGCCATTACATTCGCAACCGCGAAGGCGAGACCAACAATGCGATTTATTTTGAGCTTGAGCTGAAAGGCCTCGCCAGTCTCGGTCGCGACTCAGGCCAATTCTTGGAGCAGGCAATTCTTGGCTACACGCGCTAAGGCTGACACAGCCGCGCCTTCCTTAAGCCCGGTCCCACAAAAGCCAGGGTGAGTCGCCTTCACCACCTTGCTACGGTCCAATCTGTCGCGCCTGCTAAAGTGTGTTCAGCCATTGCCGGGCAGGATAAGCGCCCCAACGCATCCCCATTCGCCGCTCAAGACCAACGAATTCGTATGAATCGACTGCTCGCTGCACTTGCCATTTCTGTCGCCGGCCTCGCCGGTAGCGGCCTTCACGCTCAATCACTTGGCATTGCGCCGGTCGAGAGCATCGTGGCCATCGTTGAGGAAGATGTGATCCTGCGCAGCGAGTTGGATCGCGCAGTAGCCAATATCCGTAACCAATATGCGGGTTCGCAGCAGCAGTTGCCGCCGAACGACGTGCTGGAAAAGCAGGTTTTGGACCGCCTGGTGTTGCTGCGCTTGCAGCTTGCCCGGGCGGTGGCAGCCGGCGTGCGCATCAGCGACGGCGAAGTTGACCAGACAGTGCAAAACATCGCCAAGCAGAACAACATCACCGAGGCGCAATTGCGTGGCCAGTTGCAGCGCGATGGCCTGCCGTTTGACGAGTTCCGACAAACTCTGCGTGACGAGCTGACTGCGCAGCGATTGCGCCAGAACATCACTCAAAGCCGGGTGAATGTCAGCGACACCGAGATCGACATCCTGCTCGCCAGCAACAGCCTGAAGCGCGGCGAAGTGCGCACTTCGCACGTGTTGGTCGCGATTCCTGAGGGCGCCACCCAAGAGCAGCTGGAGACGGCACGCAAAAAGATTGAAGGTGTGCAGCAACTGATCAGCCGCGGCGAAATGGACTTCAAGGCTGCCGCGATCCGCTATTCCGACGCGCCCAATGCACTCGATGGTGGTGACTTGGGCTGGCGCAGTTTTGATGAGGTGCCATCGCTGTTTGCCAACCTGCTTGCCGGCATGGACAAGGGCGATGTGTCGCAACCGATTCGCGGCCCCAGCGGCTACCACTTGATGCAAGTCACTGACAAACGCGAGCGCGGCACAGAGACGGTCACTGAGTACCACATGCGCGGCATCATGGTGCGCACCACCGAGATCATCACGTCCGAACAGGCGCTCACCAAAGCCAACAAGATTCACCAACGCCTAGTGGCTGGCGAAGACTTCGCTGCGGTCGCCAAAGAGGCGTCAGACGACAGCATGACCCGCAACCAAGGTGGCGATATGGGCTGGTTCCCGCCGATGGCCTGGGGCACGGCGGTCGGCAATCAGTTGTTGGCGCTCAAGGATGGCGAACTCAGCGCGCCATTCAGCAGTGAAGTCGGCTACCACATCGTGGAACGACTGGGTTCGCGGGTGCAGGACGTCAGCTTGGAGAGCGAGCGCAACCGAGCGCGCGAGACAATTGCCAAGCGCAAATCGGAAGAAGAATTCGAGCGCTTCATTCGTCAGCTCCGCGACGAGTCGTTTGTCGAGACTCGGCTGAAGTCATAGGCTACTTGCGCCCACCGCCAAGCTTGCTCCTATGCAGCAGTCACGCATGAGGCAGCGTCCGCGACTTGCATTGGTGCCCGGCGAGCCCGGCGGTGTTGGTCCTGAGCTGTGTGTGCGACTGGCCCAGCGCGACCTGCCTTGCGATGTGGTGGCTTACGCCGATCCCGACACCATGCTGGCGGCCGCGCAAGCACTTGGCCTGCCGCTTGAACTGCTGCCCGCAAACGACTCGGCGCGAC
>JBBQQV010000214.1:0-5703 GCA_038215505.1 Lysobacterales bacterium | reverse complement strand
CCGTCCGGCAGAAATGCCAGCGACCATGGATGATCCAGGCCACTGGCCAGCGTCTGCGGGCCAGTCTGGGTTTGCGCGCACGCTGTCACCGCTGCAGTGAGCATCAAGGCGGTCAGCAGGGTCTGAGGCAGGGTCAATCGCATGGGCAATCCTTGTGAACTAGGGAGTCGGAGTCAGCTGATTCAGGCCGTTCGCCGCAGCGCCAGCGTCAGTAGTTTGGCGGCAATTGTTTCCCCGATTCCGGCGGGCGCGGCGAGCGCCATGCGGCTGAGAGCGGCAGTGTCCACCGCGCCACGTGAGCTTAGCGCCTTGGCGATCAACCTGACCTGCGCCAGCCGGCTGCCCGTATTCGCGCGCAGCCATCCCAGTGCCCGCAGCAGGCGCTGCTCGACCTCGCTGAAGTCGCTGCCCAACGGATAGTCCGGCAGCAAACCCATTTGTCGATAGGGCCGCAGTCGGCACATCAGCTGATCCGGGGTGTGTGTGCGCCACGCCTCTGGAATCTGGAAGTCTGCCGCCAACTTGCCAGCGCGTTTGGCGGTATCGGCAAGTGCGTCAACAAAGCGTGCGTCGCTGATCGAAAGCATCGCCTCAATGCAATCCTCGTCCGACTTGTCACGCAGATCGGCGATGCCATATTCACTGATGACGATGTCGCGCAAATGCCGCGGGATGGTGATGTGGCCGTAGTTCCACAACACGCTGGAACTGGCGTGGCCGGCGGTTTCGCGACTGGCACGAAACATCAGCACCGAGCGACCCTCTTCCAGCGCATGCGCCATCGCGACGAAGTTGTACTGCCCACCAACACCGGAGACGACGCGGCCATCCTCCAAGCCATCGGAGACTGCCGCCCCCAGCAGGGTAGTCATCATGCAGGTGTTGAAGAACCGCGCATCGCGACGCTGCAGGCGGTCGATACTCTCGCGGCCGCCATAGAGCTGGTTGATGTTGGATACCCGCGTCATTCCGATCGCGGCACGGGCCGTACGCGGAAGCTCGCGCAACCATCGATAGAAATCAGGCGAGCCTAAGAAAAATGCGGCGTGCAGATACTGCCCGTCGCGCTCCAAACGCGCGCGATCACTGGCAGTCGCGCTGCCGTCAAACAACCGCTGCATCAGCGCGACGTCGGCCAGCACACGGCGCTTGATGACGCCGCAGTCAACTAGGTGCATGAAGCCGTCGGTGATCATCTCGCTGGCGCCAAACAGGCCTTCATCGAATTCGCCAAGACCGCCCCAGCCACAGTGCAGTGCCGATTGATGCAGCTCCGGCGCGACGACATCAATAAGCCCGCGATACTCACTATTGCGACAGTGCCGCAAGCGCAGCGCGTGCGAAAGTGCGTCTGAGAGCGCGCCAATGCCGATCTGCAAGGTGCCGCCATCGCGTACCAGCGTGCTGGCATACAAACCAATCGCGAACTCGGCAGCACTCACCGGTTGCCGTGGCAGTGCAAACAACGGCTCGGATTTGCCCGGCAGGCGAACCACGGCATCGAACAGCTCGGCGGCAACCACCGCATCACCACCCATGAAGGGCAGGTCGGGATGCACTTCGGCCACGAACAAAGGCCGCGGCAAGCCCCGTCGCGCCATTTCGTCGAGCAAATCGAGGGTGAGGTCGGGATTGCAGCTGAGCGAAAGCTCGCCGCTGCTGGCATCCTGGGCCACGCGCTGGACAATCAAGTTGACGCCACGGCTGGCCATTGCCCGCGCCACATGGGTGTAGTTGATGCTGGTGTAGCTGCGCTGGGCTTGGCTTGAGTTCAACAACGCGCCCGATTGCAGATAAAACTCCTCCACCCTGATGTTCGCCGGCAGGGCACTGCGGCGTTGCGCGAGTGTCCAGTCCAGTGGCTCGAAATCGGCACCGAAGTGACGTTCGACAAAGGGTTGCAAAAAACGCCGCTCCAGTCCCGCACCCAAGGGCGGCGGCGTCAGCGACAACGCAGTGGAGACGGAAAGCGACCGCGTCGGGTCAGCCGCGACTCGCCGATACAGCGCATTCAACAAACGATGCGGCTTGCCCAAGCCCAGCGGCGCGGCCAGCACAATGGTTCGGTCCAGACGTTCGAAAACGAAGTCGACGGCAGCCTCGACACTGGTGATCGCGAGCGGAGTGGTCATGTGCTCAGACCATACCGCTCACCAAGGTCAAACGAAAGCGTGGCAACTCGCTGGACTCGCTGCACACGACGCTGGCGCGAGCCGCCGCAGCTGCGGCAGGATAGGCAATGACCTTTTCCCGCGCCGGCTTTCTAAATGGGCTACTTGCCTTTGTCGCCGCGATCGCCTTGACCGCGATAGTTGGCTCGATCGTGCAGAGCCAACTCAACTTGAACACATTAGCCGAGCTGGGCGTTGCGATTTCAGCGAGCACCCGTTGGCAGACGACGCTGGCAGATTTGCTTGGCTTTGCGCCGACTTGGGCGGCGATCGTCGCAGGCGGTTTTCTGCTCGCGTTCGCAGCCGCCGCGGGCTTAAGTCGTTGGCGACCGCAATGGCGAATTTTCTGGTTTGTACTGGCCGGCGCCATCGCCATCCTGACCGCGCTGCTTGCGATGCGCGCGAGTCTCGGGCTGACCGCAATCGCCGCAGCAAGAGGTGCGTTGGGGGTGAGTTTGTTGGTAGCTAGTGGGGCGCTGGGGGGATGGGTGTTTTGCTGGGTGCGGGGGCGGAATGGGTAGGGATTTGGGTGTGGGGTGAGGCTGGGGTTGTTTCGGCGGTGGCCGGAATGCCAGGAAAAAGTGGGAGTCCAGCCAAACCCCGCAACAACCCACGCTATGGCACCGGCAACCCCCGCAAAACCCCCACCAACGCCTCGTAATCCGCCGCCATCGGCGTCGCATTTGACGGCCGCGCCAAAATCTCGGCCAAACTCTCCGGTATTTCGACGGGGTGGCCAATCATTGGCTCCACGACGCCTTCGAACTTGGCGGGGTGGGCGGTGGCGACGGCAATCCAGGGGCGGCGATCGCCGGTCGCGCGGCGGCGTTCGATCACGGCCAAGGCGGTGGCGGTGTGCGGGCATACCACGTGGCCGTAGCGTGATTCGCTCTCGCGCAGGACGCGGCTGATCTCGGCGTCATCCACGACTTCGGCAGTCACGGCTCGTTGCAAGCGCTCGAAATCGGGCATGAAGTGGCGCAGGCGCTCGAGATTGCTGGGCGCACCGACGTCCATGGCGTTGGCCAAGGTGCTGATCGCCAAACGTGGTCGATACTCGCCGCTGGCCAAAAAATCCGGCACTGCGCGATTGGCATTGGTAGCCAAAACAATCTCGCCGATGGGCAGGCCCAGCGCCCGCGTCCAGACGCAGGCCATCGCATTACCAAGATTGCCGGTCGGAATCACGAAGTTGGCGCGGGTGCCATGAATGGAATGCCAGCGCAGCGCTGCGGCAGCGTAATACGTCATTTGCGGCAGCAAGCGGCCCAGACTGATCGAATTCGCCGATGACAGCGGCACTTCGCGACGCAGTTCGGCATCGGCAAAGGCCAGCTTCACCAGCGCCTGGCAATCATCGAAACTGCCAGCCACCCGTAGCGCGTGGACGTTGTCGCCAAAGGCGCCCAGCTGATGCGCCTGCCGCGGGGAGACGCGACCGTCGGGATACAGCACCACCACCCGGAAGGTCGGGCGCAGATGAAACGCCGCCGCCACCGCACCACCGGTGTCACCCGAAGTCGCAACCAGAATCGTCAAGGGTGGCGCATCGAACATCCGTGGCGCGGCCAAGCACGCAGCCAGAAAGCGTGCGCCAAAGTCTTTGAAGGCCGCAGTCGGGCCGTGAAACAGCTCCAGCAGATAGACATTGTGATCGCTGGTTTCGACCACTGGTGCCGGCAGGTACAAGGCTTCGTCGCAGATGGATGCGAGATCGCCCTCCAACGGATCATCGACAAAGAACGGCTTGAGCAGCCAGTTGCCGATGTCCGGCAGCGAACGCGGCGGCGGCAAATTGACGTGCGACTCAGGAAATTGCGCTGGCACGTACAAACCGCCGTCCGGCGCCAGCCCGCGGGCCAATGCTTCCGACAGGGTGATGGGTTCGCCACCGCCACGGGTGCTGACGTACATCATGCGATCACCTCCGCTGCCGGCGCATCGACAGGACCGACATGAGCATCGCTTACCAGGCCAACGCTGGCAAAGGCCATCTGCATCGCGACAGCGGCCCGGTGGGCCGAGGCGCTGCCCCAACACCAGGCGAAAACGCTCGGTCCAGCGCCGGAAATACTTGCGCCCAGCGCACCGGCGGCCAAAGCAGCCGACTTGACCAGCGCGAAGCCTGGCACCAATGCGGCCCGTCTGGGCTCGATCAATACGTCGTTCAGACCGACCGCAATCAAGGCCGGATCGGCGCGCTGACAACCGGTCAAAAGCAGCGCCAAATGCGCGCTTTGCTCAACAAATTCTGACAATTGATAGGCACCGACCAGCGCCGCCCGCGCGCGGCGCGTTTCCAGCACGCAATGCGGATGCACCAACGCACAGTGCAGCTCGCTCGGCACGTTCAAACGAATCGGCGCGACGTCTGGCGCGGCCAACACCAGGCCACCCAGCAGCATCGGTGCGACGTTGTCGCCGTGGCGACTGCCGCTGGCGACGGCTTCACCATCCAGCGCCGCGTTGTAAAGATCATCCAGCGTGAACGGCATGGCAAACAACGCATTCGCAGCGACTAACGCCGCCACCGCCGATGCCGCCGAGCCACCCATGCCGGAGCCAAACGGGATGCCTTTGTCGATCTCGATCTCAAACCCACAAGCGATTGCGTGCTTGCTGCGGAGGGCGATCAGCGCCGCACCAGCGGTGTTGTCGGCTGCGTTCATTGGCAACTCGCGCTCGCTGGTTCGAATGGCGAGGATGCGTACGATGGGCTCGTCGATGACGCGCACCGTGACGCGATCACCGACACCATTCAATGCGTGGCCGAGAATGTCGAAGCCAACCCCGACATTGCCCACGCTGGCCGGCGCGAACGCGCGCGCCGACTGCCGAACAGGCTCGATCACAAGCGCGCGCCCAAAGCCGTAGCGACACGCAACAAGTCGGCGAACACACCGGCGGCAGTGACGTCGGGACCGGCACCCGGCCCTTGCACCACCAGCGGATTGTTGCGATAGCGCGCGGTAGTGAACTGGACCACGTTGTCAGTGGGTCGCAGATGCGCGAAGGCGTGATCGGGCGGCAGCTCGACCAGGCCGACGCTGGCACCGCTTGAGTCGAGGCGCGCCACAAACCGCAGCACCCGGCCGCGACTGCGCGCGGCATTGATGCGCTCGGCCAAGGGCGCGTCGAGTTCGCTGGCACGGGCGAGAAACTGTTCGCGACTCAACGCAGCTAACACCGGCGGCACCAGGCCCTCCAGCGCAACATCGCCAAGCTCGATGCGGCGACCGGCTTCGCGCGCCAAGATCACCAATTTGCGGGCGACGTCGATGCCCGACAGATCGTCGCGCGGATCGGGCTCGGTATAGCCGGCCGCGCGCGCTTCCAACACCAACTCGGAGAATGGCTTGATGCCATCAAAATTGTTGAAAAGGTAACTCAAGGTGCCGGAAAAAATGCCCTCGACCGCGATCAATTCGTCGCCGGTATCGAGCAGATCACGCAGGGTTGAGATCACCGGCAAACCCGCACCCACGGTGGCCTCATAGCGCCAATGACCACGTTTGGCGGCGGCGCGAGTAGC
>JBBQQV010000213.1:0-5738 GCA_038215505.1 Lysobacterales bacterium | reverse complement strand
TGCCCCAGTGCGCATGCAGCAGCACCCAGCACAGACCCAGCACTGGCAGGGCAACCAAGCGACTGGCTGCAAACCGAATCGCAAGCAAGCCTGCGGTGGCGATTCCGCTGACGACGAGCGTGAGCGGAGGCAAGTCTGGCGGCAGCAACCCCAAACAAACACCCATGACCACCAGCAGCGCTGACAGCGGCGACAGCAAGGGCGGGCAAAGCCAGTCGCCCCTTGCCTCGCTCATCGCGCTCACGCTGGACTGCTGTGGGTCACTCCGCGCAGCGTGCCGCCAGCCAATTCCAGCATGCGGTCCATTCGGCGCGCCAAGCTGCGGTCATGCGTCACCACCACCAGACTGGTGCCGATCTCCTGGTTGAGTTCGACCATCAGGCCATAGACTGCGGCGGCGGTGGTTTCGTCGAGGTTGCCGGTGGGCTCATCGGCCAATACGCAGGCCGGGCGCGTCACCAAGGCACGCGCGACCGCACAGCGCTGACGCTCGCCGCCCGACAACTCGCCCGGCTTGTGTTGCAAACGCTGACCCAGTCCCACCCGTTGCAGCAGTTCACGCGCAGGTGCGTCGGCCGCAGCCGGCGAACGACCAGCGATCAGCAGCGGCATCATCACGTTTTCCAAGGCCGTGAATTCGGGCAACAGGTGATGAAACTGATAGATGAATCCAAGCGCACGATTACGCAAACGACCGCGCTCGGCATCGCCCAAGGTCGACATCCGTTCGCCAACCACCCACACATCACCGGCAGTGGGCGCATCCAGCCCACCCAGCAGATGCAGAAGGGTGCTCTTGCCAGCGCCGGACGCACCGACGATGGCGACCGTTTCGCCTTTGCTGATCGAAAAATCGAGGCCGTCAAATATCTTCGCCGTGAGGCCACCTTCGTCGTAGGTCTTACCCAAGCCGACGCAGCCCAACACTTCGTCAGTCGGCCGCGGATCAACCTCGTTTACCGCCATTTCATCCTTACTCATAACGCAACGCCGCTGCAGGATCGGTTCGCGCGGCGCGCCATGCGGGATACAGCGTCGCCAACAGGCACAACACAAGAGACATGGCCGCAATCAACAACAGATCTTCGCTTCGCAATAGCGTCGGCACGCCGCTGATGTAGTAGACGTCGGCTGGCATCATCTCAAAGCCAAACAGCCATTCCATGGCGGCGACCACCCGCGAGAGGTTCAAGGTCAGCCCCACGCCGCCGGCCAGCCCGAGCGCAATTCCGATCAGGCCAATCAAGGTTCCTTGCACCATGAACGTTGCCATCACCGCGCCGGGGCTCAAGCCCAAGGTGCGCAGGATGGCGATGTCCGCCTGCTTGTCGGTGACCAGCATCACTAACGAGGAGACCAGGTTGAACGCCGCAACCGCGACGATCAACGACAGGATGATGAACATCACGGTCTTCTCGGTGGCAATCGCGCGAAAGAAATTGGCGTGATCACGGGTCCAGTCGCGGATGCTGAAGGCCTCGCCCATGCTGTCAGCAAGATCGCGGGCCACGTCCCACGACTGGAACATGTCGGCCAGACGCAGACGCACACCGGTGACGTTGTCACCCATGCGCAACAAACGCTTGGCGTCGTCCAGATGAATCACCGCAAGGCCGAGGTCGTATTCCTGCGCGCCGGCGGAAAAGATGCCAACCACGGTGAAGCGCTTCATTTGCGGCAGCACCCCCACCGGAGTGGTGCGGAACTCCGGCACAAACACGGTCACCGTTTCACCGACGCGCGCGCCAAGCGTGAATGCCAGATCGCGACCCAGGATGATCCGAAAGTCACCCGGCTGCAGATCGTCCAGCGAACCTTCCACCATCTTGTCGGCAAGCTCGGATACGCGCGGCTCGTGTGCGGGTGAAACGCCGCGCAGCATCACGCCCTGCACGCGACCGGTTTGCAGCATTGCCTCACGTTCAATGTAGGGCGCCGCGCCGAGTACCCGCGGATCCAGCTCCGCTTCGCGAACCGCTCGCGGCCAATCGCGCAAGGTGCCGTCGACGCCGGACACCGTGGCGTGCGCGACCATCCCGAGAATGCGTGTGCGCAGCTCCTGTTCAAAACCGTTCATCACCGAAATGACAGTGATCAGGGCGGTGATGCCGAGCGCGATACCAAGCATCGACACTGCCGAAATAAAGGATATGAACTGGGTTCGCCGCTTAGCGCGGATGTAACGCAGGCCAATCGCGAGCGGAAGTGGTTGGAACATGGATTGCGCAGTCGCCCTGTTCAACAAGAATGAGATTGTTTGAAGCCTTGGATCAAACCCAGGTCGGCGACGAGCTTACCCGCTATTGACCATCGGCAGACCAGCCAGCAGTCGCCGCCGCAGTGCTTTTCGATCGCCCGCGTTCAGTGAGTCGGGCCAAAGCGTGAGCCGCTGCCGGCACCCATCAGCAACCACGTGCAGCACGGTCAGCGCACCTACGCGGTGCACTGCCAACGGCTCGACGCATTGTTCGCGATCTCCATTTGCAGCATCCGCCCAATCCAGCCACAGCGTTCCATCGCCCTTCCAGCGCAGACGAATGGGCTCGGCCTTGATCAGCTCTCGCCACACCAGCAGTGTCGCGGATACAAAAATCAGCGCACCAATCAGGACAGGGATTGCCGTTGCGGCAATCGCAGCAATGGCGAGCAAGGCCAGCATCACGACATAACCGACTCGCATCCGCGACCGGATCAGCTCAAGGCGTAAGGGTGAGGATGCGCTGGAGGATGCCATTCAGCTGGGGATCGACACAGATTTCGCGACCCATACACCATCGCCAAAGCACGTCGTCTTCGCTCTCCAGCAATCGCTCAAACTGCGCGCGCTCAGCAACATCAGCATCGGCCCAACATTGATCGAGGTAGCGCAGCATGAGCTGATCGAGCTCGCGCATGCCGCGCCGACAGCGCCAGCGCAGTCGACGCCGTTCGGCATTCTCATCAGTCACGCGCTCACGTGCTCACTCGCGCGCACGGACAACACGGCGGGCTCATCAGCCGCGCCGCTGGATCATCAGTTTCTTGATCTCGGCAATTGCCTTGGCAGGGTTAAGCCCCTTCGGACAGGTGCGCGTGCAGTTCATGATGGTGTGGCAGCGATAGAGGCGGAATGGATCCTCAAGATCATCCAAGCGCGCGCCAGTGTCTTCGTCGCGCGAATCGATGATCCAGCGATACGCTTGCAACAGGATCGCGGGACCAAGGTAGCGCTCACCGTTCCACCAATAGCTTGGGCAACTCGTCGAACAGCAAGCGCAAAGAATGCACTCGTAGAGTCCGTCGAGCTTTTTGCGCTCATCCGGCGACTGCAGACGCTCGCGATCCGGTGGCGGTGCCGTCTGCGTGCGGATCCAAGGTTTGATCGAAGCGTATTGCGCGTAAAAATGGGTGAGGTCGGGCACCAGGTCTTTCACTACCGGCATATGCGGCAGCGGATAGATGGGTACTTCCGCTTTACCGCAGTCGCCGATGGCCTTGGTGCAGGCCAAGGTATTGGTGCCATCGATATTCATGGCACAGGAGCCGCAAATGCCTTCGCGGCACGAGCGTCGAAAGGTGAGCGTCGGGTCCAGCTCGCTCTTGATCTTGATCAACGCGTCTAGAACCATCGGGCCGCAGCTGCCAAGATCGACCTCGTAGGTGTCGACCCTTGGATTCTCGCCATCGTCCGGATTCCAGCGATAAACCTTGAACGTGCGCAGCGAGCCGCGGGCACCTTTCGCCGCAAAGTGCTTGCCCTTGCGGACCTTGGAGTTTTTTGGAAGGGTGAATTCGGCCACGTTTGCGACTCTCTCTGATCAGTGCCTAGCAGCGGCGTCTGGCGACGGGTTCAGCAGCGTGTTCTGAAGCGACAAATCAATACGTCAAGCTCAGTACGTCCGCGCCTTCGGCGGCACCATCTCAACGTCTGCAGAAAGCGTGTACATATGCACCGGGCGATAATCGATGCGAGTAGTACCAACGTCGTCTACCCAGCACAAAGTGTGCTTGTGCCAGTCATTGTCACCGCGGTCAGGGAAGTCTTCACGCGCGTGCGCACCGCGGGATTCTTTGCGATTTTCGGCTGAGACCATAGTCGCCACGGCTTGCCCCAGCAGGTTCTGCAGTTCCATGGTTTCCAGCAAATCCGAATTCCACACCATCGAGCGATCCGAAATGCCGATGTCGGCGAAACTCGCGTGCACATCGGCGATTTTGGTCACGCCTTCTTGCAAGGTTTCGCCGGTGCGGAACACGGCGGCGTGGTTCTGCATGGTGCGTTGCATCTGATCGCGAATCTGCGCAGTCGGCACGCTGCCTTTTGCATAGCGGATGCGGTCCAAGTTGCCCAAGGACGCATCACAGGCCGAGCGTGGCATCGGTTTGTGATTGGCGCTGGGCTTGATCGTTTCAGCACAGCGATTGGCCACCGCACGGCCGAACACGACCAGGTCAAGCAGAGAATTGGAGCCCAACCGATTGGCACCATGCACAGAGACGCAAGCCGCTTCGCCAATTGCGTAAAGTCCCGGCACCACGTGATCCGGGTTGCCGTCCTTCAGGGTGACCACTTCACCGTGATAATTGGTTTGCAGGCCGCCCATGTTGTAGTGAACGGTCGGCAACACTGGAATCGGCTGCTTGGTCACATCGACATTGGCGAAAATCTTCGCTGTCTCCGCGATTCCCGGCAGCTTTTCGTGGATGACCTCCGGGCCTAGGTGCATCAGGTTCAAGTAAATATGATCGCGCTCAGGCCCGACGCCGTGGCCGTCGCGAATCTCCATCGTCATCGCGCGCGACACCACGTCACGCGACGCCAGATCCTTGGCGTTGGGCGCGTAACGCTCCATGAAGCGCTCGCCCTTCGAGTTGGTGAGGTAACCACCCTCGCCGCGCACGCCTTCGGTGATCAAGCAGCCCGCGCCATAGACACCGGTGGGATGGAACTGCACAAACTCCATGTCCTGCAGCGGCAACCCCGCGCGCAGGGCCATGCCACCGCCGTCCCCTGTGCAGGTGTGAGCCGAGGTGGCCGAGAAATACGCGCGACCATAGCCACCGGTGGCGAGCACCGTGCCGTGTCCGCGGAACAGGTGCAGCTCGCCGGTCGACATGTCCAAAGCCAACACGCCGCGACAGCAGCCTTCTGAATCCATGATCAAGTCGAGCGCAAAATACTCGATGAAAAAGCGCGCGTCATGGGCAAGGGACTGCTGATACAAGGTGTGCAGAATGGCGTGGCCGGTGCGGTCCGCCGCCGCGCAGGTACGTTGCGCCGTGCCTTTTCCGTAATGGGTAGTCATGCCCCCAAATGGGCGCTGATAAATCTTCCCGTCTTCAGTGCGCGAGAACGGCACGCCGTAGTGCTCAAGCTCGATGATCGCGGGAATGGCTTCGCGACACATGTACTCGATGGCGTCTTGGTCGCCGAGCCAGTCCGAGCCCTTGATCGTGTCGTAGAAGTGAAAACGCCAATCGTCTTCGCCCATGTTGCCAAGCGCCGCCGACACGCCGCCTTGCGCGGCCACCGTGTGCGAGCGAGTCGGGAACACCTTGGTGATACAGGCGGTCGACAATCCTTTCTGGGCAAGTCCAAAGGTGGCGCGCAAGCCAGCGCCACCGGCGCCAACCACCACCATGTCATAGAAATGTTCGGTGATCTTGTATGCGGTTGACATGCGGGTTAGCCGGTAAATGCGATGCGTCCAATCGCCATCAAGGCGATCAGTGCGGCGAGCAAGGTGGCAAAGCGAACG
>JBBQQV010000212.1:0-5752 GCA_038215505.1 Lysobacterales bacterium | reverse complement strand
CGGTCTGCGCTACACCCGCGAACAAATCGATTACCGTGCCTTGGGGACGCTCAATGCGGCCGCCGCAGCCGGCGACAATACCGGTGTGGAGTTCCCTGCCTGGGACGTGGGCGGGCAGGTGGAGGACGATAACGTGTCAGGCAAATTGGCCCTGAATCACCACTGGTCGCAAGACTTCAACACGTGGATCAGCGCAGCGCGCGGCTTCAAGAGCGGCGGCTACAACGGCGCCATAGCCTTCAGCGCGGAAGAGGCCGAGCGCAACGCCTACGGCAGCGAAACCCTGGACGCCTTCGAAGCGGGCGGCAATCTCTACTTCGATGCAGCGCGCGGCGGCCTGCAATTCTCGATCTTCTATTACGACTATCAAGATCAACAAGTGTTCATGAACACGCCCTCCAGCGTGCCGAATGCGCCGCCCTTGCAACTGCTCGACAACGTCGGCGAATCGACCTTGTTTGGTGGCGAGTTGGAACTGACCTGGCGGCCGACGGCATCGCTGGAAACCCGTTTTGGGATTGGCTGGATGCCAACAGCCGAGCTTGCCGAATTCGCCATCGCCGGCGGAGAGGTGGTGCGCGGCAACCGTTTGCCGTTCACGCCGAAATGGAACCTCAATGGCTTCGTCGACTATCGGCTGCCGCTGGCCGGCGGCGAAGTGCTGATGCAATTGAATGCCAACTACCAGTCCGAATACTTCTTCGATCAGAACCAGAACCCCTACACCATGCAAGCCGGCTACACCCTCTTGAATGGCCGCGTCGCCTATGAAACCGGCCCGTGGATCGCCGCGGTTTGGGGAAAAAACCTGACTGATCGTGGCTACAGCAACCTGCGTTTTGACCTGATCAATTTTCTCGGGCTGGTGCAGGACAATCGCGGCGAGGGCAGGCAGTTGGGCGCGGATTTGACCTATCGGTTTTGAGTAAACAGGCCGAGTGAACTCGGCGCTACCAACGCAATAGCCGTTCCCTCAATCTTCAGTGCAGAGGAGCTCGCCCCGCTGCACTTTCGGTGCCCGTTTGCCGCCAGATGTAACGACCGCAGTCCACCAACCTCAAATACTGATGCTGTTGGGAATCTGCGACGGCAATTGGTACGGGTAGGGAATGGGGCGGGTCTGGTTGCGTTTGCGAATCTCGATTTCGATCAAGGCCAAGGCGTCGCGGAAATCGGCGGCCAGCGTCTGGATGCGCGGATCAGTGAAATACGGCGTGCGCGGCTCGGAATCGTAATGGCCGAACGTGTCGTACTGCACGCTGCTCAACAAGTACTCGAACGAGAATGTGTACAGCGCCACATCCAGTGGCGGATACCAAGCCATGCAATCGTCAATCGAGGTCAATTGCGTGCTGCGCGTTGGCGGCGCGTGGTAGATGGTGCCGGCGACGCTGGGCATGTAAGACATCAACGGGTATTGCGCGTAGTTGACCGAAGCATGCTGCGGGCCGGCAATGTAGATGATTTGCGCGATCATCTCGATCAAGTAGTCGAGACTGTCGATTTGTACCGTGCCGCGCTCATCGTCGACCAACTTCAAGCCGTTCAGGCCTTTGAACCCGGCGTATAGCGGCGATACCAGTTCGTTGACGAAACCCTGCAACTCGTCGTCGTCGCGCACGTCCTGGTCGTTGCTGTAGTAGGTGCGCAGGTAGGCGCTGACAAAGGTGCGGGTTGCCTGCCACAGCAGCAGGGTGTCGTCGCGGAACGGGAAGGCCGGCAGCGCATCCACGCCGCGCAGATGAAACACCCGATCCGGATTGTTTTCGTCCCAGCGCCACGCCCGATGCGCACTGGCGATCAGTGCGCGGGTCGACTCGATTGCCGGGCCGACATTGGTGGCGACCACACCACCGGGCACGATCAGGCTGTGAATCGCGTCGTCGTTGATGTTGATGGTGAAGCGGAAGTGCGGAATCAGCAGCGTGAGCAAGGGATGCTGCTCAGATAGCTGGCGATGCGCAGCGACCACCATCGGCTCGACGATCAAATGGCAGTCACCCAGATGCGCCACCGCTTCGTGCTGGATCGCGGTGATGACGTTGACGATGTACTTGGCGATGCGCCACTTCAAGCGATTCGGGTCGTTGGCGTGTGCGCAGTCGTTAGGGGTGAAGATCGGCGCGGATTCGGCGTCAAAGGCTTGCGCCAACTGGATGCAGATCGGCTGCAGCACGCCTTTCGCGGACGGCGGATAGCCGGGCGGCGGGGTCGGATTCCAATAGAACAAAGCAATGGGCGCGGTGATGTAGCGCTGCTCGCCGTGCAGGATGTCGGCAGTGGCACCGTCCATTTGCGTGTAGTCGCAGACGTACAGGCGCTGCTCGTTGACGGCTTGTTGCAGGGTGATGTTGCCATCACCCAGCACGCTTTGCAGAATGCTGTCGCTGATGGGCATCTTGGCTTGCAGTGCGCTCAAGCCGACGGCCTTGCTGCCGGAGGGCACCGAGGCGACAACACCGCGCAGGTTGGTGGTGTTGAAGCCAGCGATCTGCAAATAGCCGAAAAACCAGTCTTGCAGACACGGCTTCTCGCCACTTGCGGAGTCTGCTGTAGGCATCCAGCTCTGGTGCTCGAGGCGCAGCATCGCGGGCCGCGGCAACAGGTCGAACTGCGCCTCGTAATCAGCGATGGTTTGCGCCTGTAGATAGTTGCGTCCGGGGTCGTGAGTCAGCATGTCAAATAGGGACGACTTCAGAAATGCGGTCGGCCCGGTGCGGATGAATTCGGCGAACACCTGGCGCAGGCCAATCGCCATCTGCTCCAGGTCTTTGGGCACGTTGGCGAGTCCGGCCAAGGCTTTCGGCAAGGCTTCGAGGCTGTCGAGCACCGCCTTCAATTCCTCGGCGTCACGGCGCGGATGCAGCAGGCTGAAGTCCTTAATCAGCGTCTCAAACGACTGCCGTACCTGCTCGAATGCCGCCGTGGGCAGGTCGTTGGCGAGTTCACGCTCGAGCAGGCTGATTACCACCTTGGTGAAGTTCTCGGTGAGTGGCAGAAACACCTTCAGCACCTGTGCTTCAAACGCAATATTGAACTCTTCACCTTTGGGCAAGTCGGCCGACATCGGCACGCCTTCCAGATACGAACGCATGTAGTTGTATGACGTGCGTGCCAACGAGAGTTGAAATTGGCGTTCCTCACGCTGCGCAGAGCTGGCGTATTGCGGCAGGCAGACAAGAGCATCAAGGCGCGACGGTTTGATCGGCATGGCGGGTCCTGCGAAAAGAGTTTTGGGAGTGCAGGCAGCATGAATCCCCCGCCGCGCGCACGCATTTGAGTATAGCGACACGGTGGCGGATCGGGCATGGCAAAGCAGCAGGTAAACGCGTGTTCGAGACTTATTGCTGGCGCATAGGCCATCATCCGCGCCGCAGTCAAGAATGACTGGGTCGCACACAGGAATAGCGACACGCATGATTCCCCCCATCGAAGCCCTGCAGCGACTGCGCGAAGGCAACCTGAGATTTGTGGATGATCTGCGCAACGATCAGGCGCCGATGGATCGCGCGCGGCGTCGCCAATTGGCTGTTGGCCAGGAGCCTTTTGCACTCGTCTTGGGCTGCTCGGATTCGCGGGTGCCTGCCGAATTTGTGTTCGATCAAGGCTTGGGCGATCTGTTCGTCATCCGCATTGCCGGCAACATCGTGGCGCCGTCGCAGATTGGCAGCGTCGAGTTTGCTGTCGAACGCTTTGGGACGCGGCTGGTGGTAGTGCTGGGGCATTCGCGCTGTGGCGCAGTGATAGCCACACTTGAGGGCATCCTCACCCCCTCAGTGCACCAAGGACGCCACATGAGCTCAATCGTGCAGCGCATTCGGCCAGCGGTTGAACCACTTTTGGCGACCGAGCTTCGCCACCATCCCGAGCGTTTGCTGCATCAGGCGGTGCGGGCGAATGTGCGTATCGCCGCCAATCAGCTGCGCCGCGGATCGGAGTTCCTGGAAGGATTGATCGAGCGCGGTGACTTGCTGGTGGTTGGCGCGGAATACTCGCTGGACAGCGGCGTCGTCGATTTTTTCGACGGTGCGCCAGACAGCGACTGACGCTAGCAGTCTGTCGGACTTGGCCCTGCAGGCCTGCAAATCCGTCCGTCTTTGTTCCAACGCAGCCGACCTTCGCCTCGACCTTCGCTTCGACCACCTAAGCCCGGCAGGTTGCTGGCTCAAATCGAGTTCATAAATCCCAGATTTGGCCCGGACATCGACAGCAGTGGGCCATTCATATGCACCAGATTGGGAAATATCTCATCGCGGTCCGCCGGCACCAGTCCAAACCAACTGGCTAGCGTGGCCGCGTATTGATCAACGGATAGCGTCGGAATGATCTGTCCCCAGCCGGCATTATCGGGATTGCTCGTGCTGGCTGAAAGATTGGGCATACGGCCATAAATTCGCGCACCGCGCACGGAATTTCCAAACACCAGGTGGTGGCCGCCCCAACCGTGATCGGTGCCATCGCCGTTGTTGGTCAAGGTGCGACCAAACTCCGAGGCCGTGAACGTTGTGACCTGAGTGCCGAGATTGAAGGCGGGGTTGTCCAGCACTTGATAGAACGCCTGCACCGACTGCGACAAGTCGGCCAACAGCGGCGCTTGATCGGCGAGTTGGGTGTCGTGGGTATCGAATCCACCAATGCCGGCAAAGAACAACTGCCGACTCATTTGCAGCATCGAGCGCACCCGCATGACGCGGGCAATCATCAGCAGTTGCGCGGCCAAGCGTGGCAGTTCGACCAGATTGGCCGGATTCCACGGCAAGCCGTGCAAATCCCAAAACGGTCGATACACGGCATCCGTATCCGGCTGCGTCGCCAGCGCGGCTTGCAGCATCGACGACACTGCCAAGGTCGATTTCACCTTGTCGGCGTAAGCGCGTTGGAATGGGTGCGCATACTGGCGATTCATCAGCGCGTTGAAGGTCATGCAGCGACGCCGATTCCATGCGTTTGTGCCGGCACAATTGGCGGCACCGGTGTCGATAGAACCAATACTCTCAACACCTTGCGATGACATGAAATAGGGCGACACATCGATGCCTGCCTGGAACACATTGTCGCCATCCAGCGACACGTTCATCGACAGCGTGGGGTTGCCGTTGTCGCCAGCAAAAATATCCGCCAAGCGACCACCCCAACCCGTGCGCGAAGTCGTGTCGGCGCGCGGCGTTTGCCACTGCACACTCTGATCCGAGTGCGAGAACAGCTGTGCGGGCAGCAAGGTGCCGGGCATCTCATACAGCGCTTTATTGACGGGCCGAACCAGCGGTCCGGTGTTGGCAATCACCGCTGCTCGGCCGGCATTGAACATGGTCCGCAAGCCCGTCATCGACGGGTGCAGGCCAAACTGACCGCCGCCTTGCGGTGCTTCGGCCGTGGTCAGCGGCAACAGCGACGCCTGCGGCAAGGCGATGCTGCCGCGGGTGGCGGCATAGGTCGCATAACCACCGCTATCGCGCGGCACCACCATGTTGAAACAGTCGTTACCGCCATACAGGTAAATACAAACCAGCGCCCGATAGTCGCTGCCCACACCCAACAAGGTACCGCGCCCGGCGGATTGCGCCTGCGCCATTTCCAACTTGCCCAGCATGGCCATGAAGGCCGCGCTGCCGGCAGTGGCAGCCAAGCTGCGACGGATGAAGTCACGACGTTTGAGGGAGGTCATCGCTATTGCTCCACGACGTATTCGGGCGAGGTAGTGAGCAACCACAGCGCATCCTGTACGCGCTCACGGCGACCATTGAGTCCGCCA
>JBBQQV010000211.1:0-5758 GCA_038215505.1 Lysobacterales bacterium | reverse complement strand
TGGGCAGAAGCTCCGCCAACCGCGGCGGTGGCGGTAGAGCCTGTAGCCACAGAAGCTGATCCGAAGGCGAGTGCCGACGCGACAGCACTGACTGAGCCTGCCGAGACTGCGGAGACCCGACTGGTTACCCTCCGGACCGAGCTGGATACCTTGCAACAACGCTTCGCCGGTCGCGTATTCGAGTTGCCGGCGTTCAAGGCCAGCAGCCTGAATCGTGGCATGGAAGACTATCTGAAGCCGAAAGCATGAGTTGGACTCCGCTGCCGCCGTTCGAACGCGCGGCAGCGGCCATCGCTGCGTTGTATTGCAGCGCAGCAATTGGGTTGGGCGCCTACGCCGCACACGCCGCCGCGCCAGCGGATGAAGATCGGCTCGAACGAGCGTCGCTTTATCTGTTGCTGCATGGCATCGCGGTACTCGCCTTGCTGTCGCATCGGAACTCAACGCTCACCCACCGGCTGGCTTGCGCTGGCTTGTTGCTGGGGACTGGCCTTTTCAGCGGCAGTTTGAGCGCTTTGGCGCTGTTGGGCGTGCCGGCCACCCTCGCCCCATTGGGCGGAATCGCGCTCATCTTTGCATGGTTACTGACGGCTTACTCGTTGGCGCGCCGCCGGATGTGAGTGTTGGACCTGTCAAGCGTCTTCTTTACTCAATCACGACGACCGCAGACGCCCTTCACGGGGTATAGTCATGGTGCGGCTGTAGCGAAGCTATCGGCCTTGGAGTAAGAGCACCGATTCGGTCAGATTGACTGGAATCGGATCAACAAGTCTTGGTGGTGCCGGTGTTCTGCACAGGTTCGCGTTGGTGCAAAGCGGGTTGCTTCAGCCGGTGCTCAAGATTTTCCGACCTGGGGAGGGTGAAAGTCATGTTCAACCGGATCTGTTTTGCGCTCGCATTGCTAGTGGCGAGTCCCGCTTTGTTCGCGCAGACCATCGTCGGTCTCACTGATGGCAATCGTCTAATACGTTTTTCCGCAGTGGCACCCGGCACCGTAATCAGCTCGGTCGCGGTGACCAATCTTGAGCAGGGCGACTTGCTGCTGGGTATCGATGTTCGACCCGCCACCGGCCTGCTGTACGGCATCACCCGATCCGGCCGTATCTACACCATCGATGCGGGCACCGGCGTCGCAACATCACGTGCGCAAACCAGCGTTGCCGTCAACGGCACCTTTGCGGGCGTCGATTTCAACCCGGTACCTGATCGTTTGCGCGTGGTGACCAACGCCGGTCAGAACCTGCGCATCAACGTGGAAAGCGGCGCAACCACGGTCGATGGCGCGATCAACCCTGCGGGCACCCCGCTGGGTGGCGCGGCTTACATCAACAGTGTCGCAGGTGCCACGACGACGTCGCTGTACGTGATCAACGCAACGACCGGTGCGCTGAATCTGCAAAGCCCGCCCAACGACGGCACCGTGGTCGCCGTCGGTTCGCTGGGCGTGAGCTTGGATGCGGGCGGCGCGATTGGCTTCGATGTGCGCTCATCTGGTGGTCAAGACACTGCGTTCGCGACCTTGCGCGTCGGCGGCAACACCGGCCTGTATCGGGTCGATCTCGCCTCCGGTGCCGCGACCTTGGTCGGTGTCGTGGGTGCCGCCGGTAGTAGTCCTGTTTTGATTGGCATGGCAGCAGTGGCTGCCCCCGTGCTTGTGCCACCGCCGCCTCAGGCCACGGCTTTGGCGCTCACGTCTGACAATCGCCTGCTGCGTTTTGCGGTGAACAATCCTGGCGTCATCCAAGCCACATTGCCGGTGAGCGGGCTTGATGCGGGCGACAGTTTGGTCGGCATCGACGTGCGTCCGGCAACAGGCGTGTTGTTTGGCCTCGGGGCGTCCGGTCGTCTGTATACGATCAATACGCAGACCGGTGCTGCCACGCCGGGCGCGCTGGTCAGCGTTGCCTTGGGCGGCGGCGCATATGGCATCGATTTCAATCCGGTACCGGATCGTTTGCGCGTGATCAGCAGTGCTGGTCAGAATCTGCGCATCAATGTTGCCACTGGTGCCGCCGTGGTTGATGGTGTGATCAGCCCAAGCAGCGCCAAACCAACGGCGGTCGCCTATATCAACAGTGTTGCCGGCACTGCCAGCACCGCGTTGTTTGTGATCGAGCCAGACGCTGACGTGCTCAATTTGCAAAACCCGCCGAATGACGGCGTGCAGGTGGCGATTGGCTCGCTTGGGCTTGCCATTGAAGGCGATGCTGGCTTTGATATCGTCTTCTTCGGCCGCAACAATACCGGTATCGCCGCGCTGCGTTCGGGCGGAGTGACCGGTCTGTATCAGATCGATTTGAGCTCCGGTGCTGCCGTCAGCATCGGTGCCATCGATGGCAATCCGCAGATCGTTGGCTTGGCCATCAGCGCCACCCCGCCAGCAGCGCTGGTAACGGCTGCCGGCCTACGTGCGCCGGGAAGCATTACCTATGATCCCAGTGGTGTGCCGACCATCACTGCGGCTAATGACGAGGACGCCGCGTGGTTGATGGGCTATGCGCATGCGCGTGATCGCTTCTGGCAGATGGATACGCTGCGGCGTACTGCCAGCGGCACGCTGGCCGAATTGGTTGGCGCACCGGCATTGGCCAATGACGTGCAGCTACGCACGCTTGGCCTGCGCCGTGCCGCTTGGGCGACATGGGCGCGCACGCCGGACCTGCTGAAAGCACAATTGAAGTCGTATGCCGAAGGCGTCAACAGCTGGCTGTCACAGAACAGCTTGCCCGTCGAGTACGCCGGTTTGGAGCTGACCACCGCCGACCAGTGGACACCAGTCGATTCCCTGGTCATCGCCAAGCTGCTCGCGTTCCAGCTCAGTTTCGACGACGAAACCGGCAATACCTTGCGCGCCGGTGCTTATCAGCAAGCCGGTACCGCCGCCGGATTCAATGGCGCGGCCCTGTTCTTCGAAGATACCCATCGCACCGCACCGCCCGACGGTCGAGTCTCGATTCCTGGTTTTACCCCAGCAGCTGCCAAGGCGGGCGATGCGAAGTCGGCTGCAGAGGCGACGATCAGTTCCCTGCCGGCTCTGACCAGCGACCAGATCGCCCTGCTGCAGCGCCATGTCGATGCCATCCAAGACAATCCGATCCTTGCCCCGCAATTGAATCGCCGTGAAAATCGCGCCGGTAGCAATTGGTGGATGGTCGGCGGGCAGCACACCGACTCGGGTCGGGCAATCCTCGCCAACGATCCACATCTTGGATTGAGCACGCCGGTGCTATTCCACGAAGGTCACGTGATCTCGACCGACCCGCGTTACCCCGAGCCGATGAACACGGTGGGCTCGGTGGCACCGGGTACGCCGTGGCCGATTCTTGGCTGCACGACCCAGTTCTGCTGGGGCTTGACCACCAACCCCTTGGATGTCACCGACGCCTATTTCGAGACGTTCGTGCTGAATACCTTTGGCTTGCCGACGCACACGCGTCACAGCACCGGTATCGAACCCGTGCTGTGGGTATTCCAGAGCTTCTTTGCCAACAGCACCGGTGATGCGGTTGCCAACAACGTGGGCCGGGTCAATTCGATCGGTTACACCAACGGCGGTATCACCGTCATCATTCCGCGTCGCAACAATGGTCCGGTGGTTTCGATTGATACCGTGAACGGCACGGGCGTCAGCTTCCAGTACACCGGTTGGGGCGCTACCCAGGAGCTGGAGGCGTTCCGTCGCGTCAACCGTTCGACCAACTTGGCCGAATTCCGCGACGCGCTGAGCTTCTTCGATGTAGGTTCGCAGAACTTTGCGTTTGTTGATCGTGGTGGCAATTTTGCCTACATCGCCACCGCTGAGGCACCGATTCGCGAGGACCTGCAGCGCAACACGGTAGCGGGCTCACCGCCGTTCCTCGTGCGCAATGGCTTTGGCGGCAACGAGTGGCTGCCACGGACCAACACCTATCCGAATCAGGCGGTGCCTTATGAGGTGTTGTCGCCGACCGAAATGCCGAATGTGGTGAATCCGGCGCGCGGCTATATCGCGAATGCCAACAATGACCCGACCGGTGCCACGCTCGACAACAATGCACTCAACCAGGCGCGGCCGGGCGGCGGCATTCTTTACTACGCACCGGGTTATTCGGCCTACCGCATGGGTCGTATTGACCGCGAGCTGCAGCGCTTGACGGCGCGTGGTGATGTCACGCTGTTGGACATGTCGCAGCTGCAGGCGAACAATCAGATGCTTGACGCCGAGCTGATCGCCCCCTACTTGCTGCGCGCGTTTGACAATGCACCGTCATGCGCGGCGGCAACAGACGCCGGGGTGCGCACAGCGATCGGTTACCTGCGGACTTGGAATTACTCGACCCCAACCGGCATCCAGCAGGGTTTTGATCCGTTCGAAAACCCGTTTGCGCTGCAGCCGCCGAGTCAAGCCGAAATCGACAACAGCGTCGCGGCGACGTTGTACTCGGTGTGGCGCGGCGAAGTGATCCGTAGCACCATCGACGCGACCTTGTCACAGGTGGGACTCAGCACCTTCCTGCCCGGCAGTCGTGAAGCCCTGACTGCGCTGCAGAACCTGCTTGACAACTTCACCCAGCGGCAGGGCGTCGGTGCATCCGGCCTCGACTTCTTCCGCAGTGGTGTGCCGAGCACGCTGACCGCACCGCAGCGGCGCGACTGCATCCTGCTCGGCAGCATGCGTCGTTCGCTTGATCTGTTGGCCAGCAATGCATTCACGCCGGCGTTCGCCAATTCGACCGACATCAGCACCTATCGCTGGGGTCGCCTGCATCGCATCGTGTTTGCGCATACGTTGGGCGGACAGCTCAGCGTGCCGAGTCAGCAAGCGGGCGTGAATCTGTTCCCGTTCGTCAACCTCGGCCCCGGCTTGCCCGGCCTGGCGCGTGCGGGCGGATTCGAAACGGTGGATGTGGCCGCTCACAGCACCCGTGCCAACACCGTCAACGGTTTCATGTTCAACAGCGGACCAGTACGCCGCTTCATCGGTGAGATGGAGTTGTCACCGTCCATCTTCCAAGCAGCACCTGGCGGCCAGAGCGGTGATATTCGCACCGGCCTGCCGTACATCAGCCAGTTGCCGCTGTGGCTGACCAATCAGTACAAGCCACTGATTCTGGGTCAGGCGGCGTCGAATGCCTCGACGGTGTCGCAGATCCAGTTCACTCCGCGCTAGAGCAATACGGTGGCGACTGCCTTCCAAGGCAGTCGCCCACCCGCTTTGCGGACAGGCAATTGCAACACCAGCAGGGCGGGATTTCCCGCCCTGCTGCGTTTGAGGATTGCAGAATGCGGAGAGCGACATGACGCGAATAGCGCGCGGGTTTGACGTGGCGGCGGGCACCCAGCATTTGCTCAAGGCGGATTCCAAGCTGGCCTGCTGGTTAAGCCGTGTCGAGCCAGTGTCGCCGGATCCGCGCTGGCGCAAGCGCTTTGATGTGGTCGACGCACTGGCGCGCGCGATCCTGTATCAGCAACTGGCCGGCAAGGCGGCGGCGACCATCGTCGGTCGGGTCGAAGTCGCGCTAGGCAACACTCGACTACACGTCGAAGCATTTGATCGAGTCGACGATCTGACCTTGCGAGGCTGTGGTGTTTCCGGCAACAAGACACGGGCGCTGCGTGATCTGGCCGAGCACGAGCGTCGTGGTGCCATTCCCAGCTTGCGGCAAATGGCTGGTCAATCCGACGACGCCATCATTGAGGCGCTGACCGCAGTACGCGGCATTGGCCGCTGGACGGTACAGATGATGTTGATGTTCCGTCTCGGTCGGCCCGATCAACT
>JBBQQV010000210.1:0-5762 GCA_038215505.1 Lysobacterales bacterium | reverse complement strand
CATGTTCAGCGCAAGCAGGAAGGCGGTGAGATTGTGTCGCAGCGTGAGTCCAGCCACCGTCTTGCTGGCCGCAGTCCAATCTGCGAATTGTGCCTGGCGAACCAAGCGCGCGAACCAGCCGTCCCAAAAAACATCGGCGAGTACACCGCGTTGGTAGGTGAAAAACACGGCGCGAGCGAGTCGCTCGGGCTCGCCGAAGCGATACGCATGTTCGGATGGAGCGATCTTCAGCGCCAGACCATCCATCAGCCTGGCGACGTCATTGGCCTTTATCTTGCCATTGATCGCCAACTGCAGGATCCAATCCGAACCATGCGCGACCTGATGTCGCCAACCCACCGTTTCGTCAAAGCCGCGAAAGTCCTTGATCGCGACGAAGTAACTCAAGCAAGCATCCACCTGCTCGCGGCGTTGGGCAGGTTCAAACCGCCCGGTGAGGCGATCAACGCGGGCGACTTCGGACAAGGTCAGCACGCCGAAAGAATGCCGCAGACCCTGCGCATCGTCAGGCTGACGCAATGACTCCAGCAAGCGAGTGCGCAAGGTAGCAAGCGTCGCTGCGTCGATCAGGTCTGCACGCATCCACGTCGAAAGGGCTTCGAAGGCCACGCCGTCGCGAACAATCGGATCGGGCTCAGCCAGGCAGTCCAGCAACTGGATGGCCTGTGCCTGCCTTGAGGCGTTGTCGCTGATCTCGAATCCCGACTGCTTCAAGGCAAGCAAGGCATCTCGCGCGTTGTTGTCGGCGACACAGCCCGCATGCGCCAACGAGGCCAACAGCAGCAGCAATCCCGCCAAGACTTTTTGCATGAATTTCTCTGCCGTCGCTGGATCCGCCGATGCCCGGCCCGCCTGCCCAGCCTAACCGCCTGTCGGACTGGTGGGCGGGCTGCGAGGCCATGCACATACGATAACATGACAGCTGTCATCCAAACCAGCTGACAGCACCCACTGCCGGGATTTACAGCCAGCCTGCAAGCTGCTCTCCATCTACTGGGAGCGCGACATGCAGAAACCTGTTTCCGAGAACGGCCCCGCCTTGGCGCAACTGATTGGGGTCAGCAAGCGCTACGGCAAGACCTTGGCACTGGACAACATCGACCTTGCGATTCAACCAGCGCAAGTAGTGGCCTTGCTTGGCCCGAACGGCGCAGGCAAGACCACCGCACTGGCTCTGTTGAGCGGGGCAGTTCGCGCCGACTCCGGGTCCGTCTCGCTGTTTGGTGGCGACCCGACGGACTGGCGCGTGCGTCGCCAGATCGGGGTGATGCAGCAAAGTGCCAATCTGCCAGAGACCCTGCGCGTAGCCGAGCATGTACGCCAATTCTCGGGCTACTACCCGAACCCGCGAGCGCTCGATGAGACGCTGGCGATGGCCGGTATCAGCGATCTGGCGGCGCGTCGCTACGACGCTTTGTCTGGCGGCCAGCAACGACGCGTGCAGTTCGCATTGGCCATTTGCGGCCAGCCGCCATTGCTGTTCATTGACGAGCCAACGGTCGGTCTCGACGTGGAATCCCGACGCGCGTTCTGGAAGGTAATCGCCGGATTGCGCGCCGCCGGAACCAGCATCCTGTTGACCACTCACTACATTGAGGAAGCAGACGCGCTGGCAGACCGCATCGTGCTGGTCGGCAAGGGCCGTGTTTTGGCCGAAGACACGCCTGCCGGCATCAAGGCGCGTGCGTCCGGCAAGCGCATCCGCTGTACGTCCAACCTTGACATCACCCGCCTTGCCCAGTGGCCGCACGTGAGCTCGGCCACTCGCGAGGGCCACACTATCGAGCTGCGCAGCGCCGACGCTGAACCGCTATTGCGGCGCTTATTGGATGCTGACCCGCAGCTTGCGGATATCGAAGTGATGCCGCTCAGTCTCGAGGAAGCCTTGGCCGCACTTGCTACCTCCGAAACCATCACCTTGGAGCAAGCCGCATGACCAGCAACGTTATCTCTGCCAGTCCGGCCTGGATGCTGTCGCGCATCTACTGGCGTGAGGCCGGATACGAATTCCTGCGAATGCTGCGCACGCCCGCGTTCGCACTGCCGACGCTGATCTTTCCGCTGGTTTTTTACGTGATGTTTGCGATTGTTCTACCGGGTCGCTGGGGCGACTTCGACAAGAGTGCGTATTTACTGGCGACGTATGGTGTCTTTGCAATCATGGGGCCAGCGCTGTTCGGCTTTGGCGTGGGTCTGGCCTTGGAGCGCGAAAGTGGCTGGTTGGCCTTGAAGCAAGTCTCTCCAATGCCAACGGGCGCCTACTTTTTTGCCAAGATCGCGATGAGCCTGTGCTTTGGGCTGGTAGTGGTGATCTTGCTGTCGATTGCTGCGGTCGGCTTTGGCGACGTCGAAATCGCGCTGGATCGCTGGTTGCTGCTGGTCGCCGTGCTGCTGCTTGGCACCCTCCCTTTTTGTGCGATTGGACTTTGGATCGGCACCTTGGTCAAAGGCCAGGCAGCAGTCGCCATCGTCAACCTGGTGTATCTGCCGATGTCGATCTTGTCGGGGTTGTGGATGCCACTGTTCGCGTTTCCGCAGTTCCTGCAAAAGGCAGCGGTAATCTGGCCATCGTGGCATTTGGCGCAATTGAGTTTGGGTGTCATTGGTCAAATCAGCGATGTGCGCTACTTGCTGCACGTCAGTGTGCTGCTGCTGACCACGGCATTGTTTTTGAGCTTGGCTGCGATGCGGCTGCGGGGTCGCTGAGAGCATGCGCCCGCTGCCTCTCATTGTTGTCGGCTGTGCCTTTGCGCTTGCCGCACTCATGCTGATGTCGATTCCGCCGCAGCCGCCCGCGCCAGGCAAGCCGGCGACCACGCCTTCACCCAGCGAGTTCGTGATCAGCAAGGCTCGCGTGTTCGATGGTGAAACCACCTGGCCTCGCGCCGATGTTCGAATCAAGGATGGCTTGATCACAGCGATTGCCGAGCAACTCGAATGGCCCAGTGGCCTTGCCGTCGTCGATGGCAGCGGCAAGACCCTGCTGCCCGGCTTGATCGACGCCCACGTCCACAGCTGGGGTGAGGCGCGCCAGCAGATGCTGCGATTTGGGGTGACCACAGCGCTCGACATGTTCAGTGAGCCTGCGCAATTGCCTGGCTTCCGACGTGATCGAGCATCATTGGCAGCAACCGACCGCGCCGACATCTGGGGAGCCGGCGCACTGATCACTGCGCGCGGTGGCCACGGCACCCAATTTGGGATGGCGCTGGAGACCTTTGATGACGCAGCGCAGGCGCAGGCGCTGGTTGAATCGCGGATCGCCCAAGGCTCGGACTTCATCAAGTTTGTGGTCGATGACGGCCACGCCTACGGCGAAGGCCATGAGCTGCCGACCCTGGATTCGACCCGCATCACGGCCTTGCTGGCCGCCACTCTTGCCGCGAAAACGATGGCGGTGGCGCATGTCGCCCAAGTCGATACCGCCGTTGCCATGTTGCGTGCAGGTGCGGATGGCTTGGTCCACGTCTTCAGTGATCGCCAAGCCAACCAGCAAGAGATCGCCGTGATGGCCGAAACCGGTGGCTGGGTGATCCCGACCTTGAGTGTCATCAGCGGATTGAGCGGCGAATCGGTTGGGCCGGCACTTGGCGATGACCCAGCCATCGCACGCTTACTCGATGCGGCCCAACGCGACAGCTTGCGCGCAACCTATCCGCCGCAGTTTCAAAACGCCAAGCACCTTCCCAATGCACTGGCCAATGTCGCCGCCTTGCGGCGCGCTGGCGTCGATATTCTGGCTGGTACCGATGCCGGCAACCCCGGCACCGCGCACGGCGCCAGCCTGCATGGCGAACTTGAGCTATTGGTCCGCGCTGGCCTCTCGGCCAGCGACGCGTTGCGTGCCGCCACCGCGCTGCCGGCCACGCACTTTGGGCTGGCAGACCGTGGTCGCATCGCGGTCGGTCTGCGCGCAGATTTGCTTTTGGTCGACGGCGATCCGACCACCGACATTCGCGTCACGCGACAGATCGTCACGATCTGGAAAAACGGTGCCGTGGTTGCGCGCAAACCAGCGCCATCGGCGGTATCCAACGTGCAAGCCAGCCCTGCGCTTGCAGCCATTGACAGTCCCTTCTCCGGCAAAGCCTTGAGGACGACACAAGGGCAGCATTGGGCGCCCAGCATCGACGCCTTTGTTGGTGGCAAGTCCACAGCCGTGCTCACACTCGAGTCCGAGGGCGATACCAGCTTCATGCGCGCCACTGGCGCAGTCGCTACTGGCACCGTCTATCCTTGGGCAGGCGCAGCCTTGTTGCCCGGCGATCCGCCCATGTCAGCGGTCGACGCAAGCCAGTTGACCGAACTCAGCTTTCGCCTGCGTGGTGACGGCCGCGAGTTGCTGCTGATGCTGCTCACAGGCGAGAACAATCAAGCCCCGGCGATGCAACGTTTCAGCAGTACCCGCGATTGGCAGACACATCGATTCAAGCTGGCCGACTTTCAAGGTGCCGACGCCACCCGCTTGCGCACCATCGCTATCACTGCCAGCCTGCCGGCCGGCGAGTTCGCCTTTGAATTGGATGATTTCGAGTTGCAGTGAAAACCATGACGTCTTCCCAACGGCCTGAACTGGCAGCCACGGTGCCCGCCAGGTCCGTGCTGCGCATTCCGGCGACCAGCACAGCCAGCGCGGCCAACGGAATGAACAATCCCTGGTTCACGCTGAGCTATCTGATCTTCGTGTTTGTGCCGCTGCTGTTCGTGCCGCAGGTGACAACCCGCGCCATCGTTTTGAGTCTGCTGGCCTCGGCGATTTTCGTACCGCTGTACATGCGTTCTTGGCAAAACGGTCGGCAGCGCCCGCTGCCATTCATTGCGGCCACTTTGGCGATTGGTCTCGCCCTGATTCCGTTCAACGTCGGCGGCAACACCTTCATCATCTACACCATGGCGATGGCCGGCGCGCAGTTGCCGCCGCGCCGTGCAATGCTGATTGGCATGCTCAGCTGGCTGTTGATGACCGCGCAGTTTGCGCTGCTGGGCTATGGGCTGGAGACGATGGTGGCGTATTGCGGGATGACCTTGGTGGTCGGCGGCATGGTCTTGCTCAGCACGGCGTTTGCACAAGTCCAAGAGCGCCAAACCGCCGAGTTGCGACTCTCGCAAGACGAGGTGAAGCGCCTTGCCGCGTTAGCCGAACGCGAGCGTATCGGCCGCGACCTGCATGACCTGCTCGGTCACACGCTTTCGCTGGTGGTGTTGAAGAGCGAACTCGCCGGCAAATTGCTGGATCGCGATGCCACCGCCGCGCGGCAACAGATTCGCGAGGTCGAAACGGTCGCTCGCCATGCACTGGCCGAAGTGCGGCAAGCAGTGAGTGGCATTCGCCAGAGCGGGCTGTTGGCCGAGATCGCGGCCTGTCGCTTGGCCTTGCTCAGCGCTGACATCGAATTGGTCCTGCAGATGGCGCCGCTACCGATAAGCGGCGAAGTGGAAGCGGTGTTGGCATTCAGCCTGCGCGAGGCTACTACCAACGTCCTGCGCCACGCCGGTGCCACTCGGGTAGACATTGAACTGGGCAGTGAACTGGGCAGTGAACTGGGCGAAGAAGGCGACGTTTTGCGTTTGCAGATCACTGATAACGGTCGCGGCGGCAGCATCGAGCCTGGCAACGGCTTGCACGGGATGCGTGAGCGCCTCGCTTCGATCAATGCACAGCTCGAAATCGAGCATCCGAAAAATCGTGGCACCCGCCTGAGCATCCGCGTGCCAGCACCGTGGCGCGCCAACACCGTCGCCGAGGTGACAACGTGATTCGC